>PMKA01000434.1 GCA_003157575.1 Opitutia bacterium | reverse complement strand
CCGTGTTGAAGAGTTTTGGACCGGCGGCAACGGAGGCGGATCAACGGTTCCGGCCGCCGCCCGACGGAGCTTCCGGCGGGTCAACGGGCTGTTGGCGGTGCATTCCGCTTCAACTCAGCGGCGACGAGTTCGCGCAGGATGAGGCTGCTGGCGATGCCGGCCGACTGCTGGGCGACCTGGGTCTGCATCGCGACAAACAGGGGGCTGCTCTCAGCCAGGTCGGGACTTTTCTTCTCCCGGATGTACACGAAGAAGCTCTTGGCCGTCGTGGGAATGAGATCGGACACCTGGCCTTGTTCGATGCGGTCCAGGGCGACCATGGCGGGAGACTGTTCGAGTTCCTTCGGCGGCTGGCGGAGGGTGAACGGCGGATAATCCTTGACCGTCAGCTTGAACGGCCCGACGGAGGCGGCGGCCTTGTCGAAAGAATCGCCGGCCTTGAGACGCTCCTCCAGCTTGGAGCGGATGGTCCTGCCTGTGGTGACGAAAGTGCTGCGCCGCTCGCTCTCCTGATAGTCGGCGACAACGCGGCTGCGCACCCCGGCCAGGTCCGGCTGGTACGACGGCAGCGTCTCGCGCCAGAACAACACGATGCTGGAATGCGCGGTGGAAAGGGCATCGGAGACCGGATGATCCGCAGCGAGTTTTTCGGCTTGATCCACTATCTGCTCATCCCAACCGAGCCCGGGAGGAACCGCGCCGGGATGAAACGCCGGGGCGGACTTGAGGGTGAGTTTGTTCTGGGCGAGAAAATCGTCAAAAGCGGGGGTGTGCGGCTGGAGCTTTTGTTCGTAGATCGCGACAGTGATGTCGGCGGCCGCCTTTGCGGCGAGGCGCGCTGCGCGTTCCGTCTTGAGCGCCGTTTCCACCTGGCTGCTGACCGCGGCAAAGTCAGCATCGGGATTGAACGGCTTTGCGGCGTCGGGCTGGGCTGTCTTCTTGTCGCCCTCGGCCTTGGGTTCCTGGGGCCGGGGGAAACGGGCCGAGTTCTCGTCGTAGTACGCCCGCACCTCTGCGGGCGTCAGGGAGATCGCGCCCAGAAAATCGCTGTTGTTGTATTCCACGTAGTCAGCGCCGACGCGGGGCGGGACGGTGTAACGGTACGCGTTGTTATCGAAGTAACGCTTGAGTGCGTCTTCAGGGACGGGGATCTCCGGTTTGAAATCGCTGAAGTCGGTCGAGGCGACGGCGATGGTCCATGTGGAGTCGGCGCGGATCAACTGCTCCCTGATCTCGGAGGGCAAAACGTAGCCCGGGCCGCCGATGAACTGCCGCAGGTGGCCGATCCGGATATCGTCGTTCATGACGCGGGAGACGTCGGCCTCGGAAAGGCGCGGATTCGTTTTGATGTTGTAGCGGAAGGAGGCGTAGCGGTTCGCGTCGAACTGCCCGTCGGAGCCGGCGAACGCGCGCAGACCGCGGATGTGGACGGCGAGTTCATCGCGCGTCGGAACCGGCAGTCCCAGCTTGTCGGCCATGTCAAGGGCGGCGGCGCGTTCCAGCCCGTATTCCTGAATCTGCGAACTATCCGAGTCCATCTCGCCGATCTGAAGCTGGATGCTGAGCGAGGCGTCGCCAAAGAGGTTTTCGCTTGCGCCCGGTCTGCCGAGATCGTGGCCGAAGAACGGCTGGGAATAGGCCTTCGGTCCCGCGCGTCCAATGCCGGAGGAGGCGCTGTAGATGAATACCATCGGAATTACCGTCACTGCCAACAGGACGTAAAAAACGATGCGGAAGTGGTTTTGGAGGTAACGTTGGATCCAGGAGATCATGTGCGAAAGGCGGCGAGCTAAGGGGGGCGTGGAAGTTGTGTCAACCGGGGATTGGCAAGGCGGGGACTTTCTGCACAGTCATGGATATGTTTGTCGATGAGTGTGTCATAAAGGTGCAGGCTGGCGACGGCGGGCGCGGTTGCGCCAGCTTCCGCCGGGAAAAATTCGAACCTCGGGGCGGGCCCAATGGAGGCGATGGCGGCAGGGGGGGTGATGTGGTCCTCGTCGGCGACGACGACACCAACAACCTCATCGACTGCCAATACCATCCGCAATGGAGGGCCAGGCATGGCGAAAACGGGCAGGGCAAAGACTGCCATGGGCGCGACGGTGCATCGGTTGTGATCAAGCTTCCCCTCGGCACGGTGGTGATCAACGAGCAAACGGGGCAGACGGCGGCCGAGATCATCTCCGACGGCCAGAACGTCATTCTGAGCAAGGGGGGCAACGGCGGGTGGGGGAACACGCATTTCAAGTCGTCCACCAACCGCGCGCCTCGAAATGCGAACCCGGGACAGCCGGGCGAGCGCGGCGTTTACAGGCTTGTTCTGAAAAGCATCGCCGACGTGGGCCTTGTCGGGTTTCCAAACGCGGGGAAATCCTCGCTTATTGCCCGGCTGACCCATGCGCGGCCGCGCACGGCGTCCTATCCGTTCACGACGCTGCATCCCCAAATCGGGGTTTGCGATGCGAGCGCCGATCCGCGGCGCCCGCACCTGTTGCAGATCGCGGACATCCCGGGTTTGATCGCGGGTGCGAGCGAGGACCGTGGTCTGGGTCACCGGTTTCTGCGTCACATCGAACGCTGCCGGCTGCTCGTGATATTGCTCGACATGGCCGGTTCCGATGGCCGCAAGCCCGGGGACGATTATGCGACGTTGCTGCGCGAGCTGGCGCTCTATGATCCGGCATTGGCCAAGAAGCCGCGGGTGATCGTCGCCAACAAGATNNGTTGCTGCGCGAGCTGGCGCTCTACGATCAGGCGCTCGCAAAGAAGCCGCGGCTGATTGTCGCAAACAAGATGGACCTTGACGGCGCGGAGGCGAATCTCGTCCGGTTCAGGCGACGGTGCCGCGCCCGGATCGTCGAGGTTTCCTGTGTCACCGATGCGGGGATTCCGGAACTGAAGAAGGAGCTGTCGAAGCGGGTGCGTGCGCAACGCGCCAGCGAAAAGGAGTCGCCTTCGAAGGCGGAGTGAGCAATCTATCGGGCCATGTCAGAACACAGGTCATTGCTCATGCGTGCCAACCGGACGCTGGGTGCATCGTTGGTTGAATCCAACCTGGTGAAGATCGATGATCTGATGGCGGGCAACGAGCGGCTGCTTGAATTGCTCCAGACCGATGCGGAACACCAGGCCACCCTGCTTGGCGTGCTGATGTATGAGAAGAAGGTGTTGAGCGAGGATGACTTGCTGCACCATCTGGTCGAGACCGACGGGATCGGCCTGANNAGGAGGAGGATTTTTACTTTGTGGCGAGCGCCTATTATCTGAGCCCGGCGGTGCGGTCCCATTGGGAGAAACAGCTCGGGGGAAACATCCTCTGGTATGCGACGACGCTTGAGGTGGTCTCGGATTTTCTTGAGAAGATCGAAGCCGGAGCAGCCGGAGCGCCGGCCAAGGGCGGAGCGAAGGCGACGGCTGCAAAAGGCGCCTGATTCCCATGGCACTCGGCAAAATCCAACAGCAGATTGTCTCGAAGCTCGAAGAGATGAGCCGCCTCTCTCCCGAGCAGCAGGAGACCATTCTTGCGACCCCCGGCGATCTGACGGGCACTGCGCTCGACAAGCTGTTGCAGGAGGAATACCGGATCACCGACTTTCAGCTGCTGGTGGCCCGGGCGCGCGCGCACGGCATGGCGCCCTACAACGTTCAGCGCTACCAATTGGGTCCGACGACGTTCGAGCGGATTCCCGAGGACTTCTGCCAGCAAAACCTC
>PMKA01000457.1 GCA_003157575.1 Opitutia bacterium | reverse complement strand
GGCTACATCCTGACCAACAATCACGTCGTGGAAGGAGCCGACGAACTCAAGGTGGCCCTTTCGGACGATCGCGAGTTCAAGGGAAGGATCATCGGCACCGACCCCAAGACCGACATCGCCGTCATCAAGATCGAGGCGGACAATCTGCCGGCGATCACGATTGCCGACAGTGACAGGCTGCGGGTCGGGGACGTGGTTTTTGCCGTCGGCAATCCCCTCGACATTGGAGAGACCGTGACAACGGGAATTGTATCTGCAAAGGGTCGGCGGGTCCATCTGCTGGACGACATCAACGGGTACGAGGACTTCATCCAGACCGACGCCGCGATCAATCTGGGCAATTCGGGCGGCGCGCTGGTGGACGCCAGGGGGCGTCTGGTGGGCATCAACAGCGCGATGATGTCGACCACCAACGGCAGCATGGGCATCGGGTTTGCCGTCCCGATCAACTTGGCGTCGGGCGTCATGCAGAGCCTCATCGCGACCGGCACGGTCGCGCGCGGCTACCTTGGGGTTGGGGTCGAGCCGCTGACTTCCGAACTGGCCGAAGCGATGGGCAAGGACGCGAAGGGGATGGTGATCTCGACGGTCACGCCGGACAGCCCGGCCGCAAAGGCGGGCCTGAAGCAGGAGGACGTGATCCTCGCCATCAACGAGCGGCCGGTGGAATCCCTCGATGTGCTTCGCCTGATCATCGCACAGACCCAGCCCGGCACAAAGGTGAAGGTCAAATACCTGCGCGAAGGCAAGACCGCGGATGTCGAAGTCACGCTCACCAAGCTCGCGGACGACGGCGGCAAGTCGGATGAATTCATCGCGGGAGTAACCGTTGCGCGGGTGGACGACGAGGCGCGAAACACGCTCCGACTGCCGGACGAGATCGACGGTCTTGAGGTGACCGATGTTGCCGACACGTCGCCTTTCCATGAACGATTCCGCGCCGGCATGGTCATCATTCAGGTGAACCGGGCGCCGGTCGCGGATGCCGCGGGCGCACGCGCGCAGCTGCGCGCGGGACGCAATTTCTGCCTTGTCTGGGAACGCGGCGCCTTCCGCTTTGTTGCGTTCAAGAACGGGGAGTGAACCAGGAATCCGCTGCCGCGGATTCCTCACTCCGCCCGCAGTGCGATCATCGGGTCGACCTTGGTGGCGCGACGGGCGGGCACGTAGCAGGCGAGCAGCGCGATGAGCGTCAGGAACAACGGCACCCCGACGAACGTCAGGAGATCGTACGGGCTCACGCCGTAGAGGAATCCCGCCATCAGCCGCGTGACGGCGAAAGCAAGGACAAGCCCCGCAGCCACACCTGCGCACGCGAGCCCGGCGCCCCGGATGATGACGAGCCGGATCACGTTCCAGGGACTGGCGCCAAGCGCGATGCGCAGGCCGAACTCCTGTTTGCGCCGGCCCACGGAATAGGCCATGACCGCATATACGCCCATGGCGGCGAGAGACAGCGCCACCAGTCCCAGCAGAAGCAGCAGGGACGCCGCCATTCTCTGCGGGAACAACACCATGCTGGAGTAGGCGTCCAGGGGCAGCGTTTGCAGAAGTTCGACGCCCGGATCGATCTCGCGCAGCGTCTGGCGCAACGTGCCGGCAAACGCCAATGGATCCCCTTGCGTGCGGATGCAGAGGCTGAGATCGAGGTCCGGCACGCCCTGCTGGTACGGGAGATAGAAGAAACACTCCGGAGCCTCGTCCAGTTGATTGTATTTCCCCGCCTTGGCGACTCCGACGATGGTGCGCCAGACGCTCCCGGTCCGGAAGCGGCGGCCGACCGCATCCTGGCCCGGCCAGAACCGGCGGGCAAAGTGTTCGTTGACGATCGCGACGGGCGTTGTGCTCGAATCGTCTGCGTCGGTGAAATCGCGTCCGGCGACAAGAGGGATGCGCAGTGCGGCAAAATAGCGCGGCGAAACGACGGCGAACGGGTAGCTCGTGTCCTCGCCTTCCGGGCGTTGGTAACCTTCGACCACGGCGTCCCAGCCTTTGCAGCCGCTCAGTCCGAGGGGGAACCAGCTGGCCAGCGCGGCCTCCTCGACCCCCGGCGTGTTCGCGAGGCGCTGGCGGGCCTGGCGGTAAAAGACCTTCCCCGTCTCATGGTTGTAGCCGTTCATCCCGATCTGCATCCCGGCGATGAGCACGTGGTCGGGCTTGAACCCGGTGTCGATCTGCCGCGCCTGACGAAGCCCCTTGATGCACAGTCCGCCTCCGATCAGAAGGACGAGGGCCACCGCCACCTCGCCGATCACGAGCGCGTCCCGCATGCGGCCATGCGACGCATCGTCGGAGGAAGAACGTCCTCCCTCTTTCAGAGCCGCGTACAGGTCGGACTGTGAAGCCTGCAGGGCGGGGAACAGCCCGAATGCGAGTCCGGTGCCGAGTGTCAGCAACACCGTGAAGCCAAGCGTCACACCGTCCAGCGGAAAACTGAGCTGGGAACGGTCGACGAGCGCCTCGGGCAGGAAAAGCGGCATGGAGTCCGCGGCCCAGCTGGCGAACAGCACGCCCAGGCCGCCGCCGAGCACGGCCAGGAGCAGGCTTTCCGTCAGGAATTGGCGTACCAGACGGGTGCGGCTTGCGCCGGCGGCGAGCCGGATGGCGATCTCCTTCCGGCGGCTGGTGGCGCGGGCCAGCAGCAGGTTCGAGACGTTTGCGGCCACGATCAGCTGGACCCCAAGGCTGACCGCCAGGAGCAGCCCGAGCGCCGGTCCCATGATCGGTCCCGCGCTCCAGGGACACTGGGAGAGCGGGACCACGCGATGATGGATGCCCAGGCTGGTCTTCGGGTAGGCGGCGGCGAGCCGCGCGTTGAGCGTGGCGACGGCGGCCCGGGCTTGGGCGATGTTCACACCTGGCTGAAGGCGGGCGAGGTTGTGCCAGCCACGGGCGTCACGCGAAGTGAGAAAAAAGATGTCCTGGTTTCTGACCTCCCAGATCATCGATGCCGGCGCCCAGACGTCGAAGGTCATGGGTGACATCGAACCGTGAAACGACTCCGGTGCCACGCCGACGATCGTGAAGCTGTGGCGGTTCAGATCGACGACGCGACCGAGGATGGACGGGTCGGCGCCAAACCGCCGTCGCCAGAGGTTCTCGCCGATGACGAGAACGGGATTTCCGCCCGGCTTCTGGTCCTCGTCCGGCAGAAAGGCGCGGCCGAGGACGGGCTTCACGCCGAGCAGGCCAAAGAAGTTCGCGGAGACGATTTGTGCGCGTATCCACTCCGGCTGGTTGTCGACCGTCAGGCAGGCGGACGTGGGCATCGACGCCTCGGTCCCGGCGAAGATCTGGCGTTGTTCGCCGAAGTCCCTCAAATCGGGCAGGGAGACGCATCCGCCGCCCTGGTTCGAGACGAGAACAACGAGCTGTTCCTGGGAGGCCACTCCCGACAGCGGTTGCAGAACGAGGTGGCGCAGCCAGCAAAGCACCGTCGTCGTGGCTCCGATCCCGAGCGCGAGCGAGAGCACAACGACGGCTGTGAAGCCGGGCGATTTGACCAGCTGCCGGACGGCGAATTTGAAATCGGCAGGCATATCAGGAGTGAGAGTGAAGACGGATGTGGAGCATGGCCGGATGTGGCGGGCGGCGGACGATGAGCAGGAGCGGGCGGAAGCCTGGCTTGGACTGGGGTTGGGTTCGTCGGATCGCTTTTTCGCCGCAAGATGCTGCAGCCGGTCAGTGCATGGCGCTCATTTTTCGGCCAGGGTGACGTGATTCCGCGCAAGTGTCGTTCCGATCTCGTGATCGTACACTGCAACGGCGCGCCGCTGGTCCGCCAGCGCCTGGTAATAGCTGGTTTCCACTTCGGCGAGCTGATCCTGGTAGTTCAGGACGACGAACGTGCTTGTGCCCACGCCCGCGCGGAGCTTCTTCAGCTCGGCATCAAGCGTCATTTGCGCCAGATCGAGCGCGCCCCGGGCCGCGTCCACGCGCTTGCGGGTTGTCTCCACGTCGCCGGCGGCCGCGGTGACGCTCAGGGCGATCTGCTCCTTGAGGAGTTCCAGATTCTCCTCGTCGTGCTGGCGTTGGAGGCGGGCGGAGCGAGCATTGCCCCGGCCCTGGGCAAAGGTCAGCGGGATGCTGACCTGGACACCGGCGGAATACGCGCGGTTGTCCTGGTCGGCGACCGATCTGCGGCTTGCGGCAAAGGACTGGTCAAACCCAGTGTATCCGTAATTCCCCACGAAATCGACCTGCGGGAGCAGCTGGTTACGGGTGTAGGACTCGTTATAGCGGCTCTTGTCCACGCCAAAGCGGGCCTGCTGGAAGTCGGGGCGCAATTCGAAACTCCTCTTCAGGTCCGCGGAGATGTTTAGCGTCAGCTCAGGCGGTAACATCGTGTCGACGGCAAGCAACGGGCCATCGTTTGAGAAGGAGCTCTCGCCGAGCAGCTGCCTGAGCCGGTTGTCGGCGTTGCGCAGGCCCTGGGAGGCCGAGAGGATTCCCTGTTCGCGCAACGCGACCTTTGCCCGCGCGGAGACGACGTCGTTCTCGGACATGCTGCCGACCTTGAAGCGTTTTTCGTTTTCGGCGACGAGGGCGGCGGCGAGATCTCGCGAACGTTGCGCGGTGCGCAGGTAGGCCTGCGCGGCGGCGACATCGCTATAGGCAATGATGACGTTCGTGACCGTGTCGATGACGGTCTGGCGGTACTGCCAGTCGGAGATCGCCCGGTTTGCCTTCGCGACCCTAAGGCCGAGGTTGGCAGAGCTGCCTGAAAAACCGAAACCGCGCAAGATGGGTTGCGTGATCTGGACGCCGCCGGTCGTCAGGAAATTGTCGCCGTATTTGTTGTAGGAGCCTCGTTGATTGACCGATGTGCCGCCGACCGAGTACTGGGTGCCCCAAGGCAGGATGCCGACGAGTGCGAGAGCGTAATAGTCGGTCTGGATGAAAGTGGCGGGAGGGAGAAAGCCGTTGTTGGCTGAAGACGTCGAAGCGCTGAACTGTTCGCTGTAGCTCCGGTTGAAAGTGATCGCAGGGTCGAAGGCGCCGGCTGCCGCGAGCAGATTCGCCCTCCCGACGCCACGGGAGAACGTCTCCACCTTGATGCTGCGGTTGTTTGTGAGGGCAAGGCGGATGGCGTCGTCCAGCATCAGGTGGGTGGGAGGCTCCTGGGCGCCCAGTCCGGCTGCGAGGGCGGCGGCCGCGAAAACCATGCGGCACGGGCGGGCAACTGCGCTGGCGCGGCAAAATGAGTGGGATAAGTTCATCTGGAATCAGCAATCAAAGGCGGGGAAGGCAGCTCGCGGATCACTTGATAATCAGGCCGTCTGCCAGCCGGACGATGCGCGAGCCAAAGGCGGCGTTGTCGTTGGAATGGGTCACCTGGACGATGGTCACGCCGTCCTCCTGGTTGAGGCGTTTGAAGAGCCCCATGATTTCGCGGCCCTGATCGGAATGGAGGTTGCCGGTGGGCTCGTCGGCCAGTATCAACCGGGGATTCGCCACCAGGGCGCGCGCGACACCGACGAGTTGCTGCTGGCCTCCCGAAAGCTGATTTGGATAGAGGTCCTTCTTCGCGACAATATGGAACCGGTCGAGGGTGTCGCAGACGATGCTTTCGCGCTGCTTCTTGGGCACATCGCGATAACTGAGAGGGATCTCGAGGTTTTCGTAGACGGTGAGATCGTCGAGCAGATGGTAGCTTTGAAAGATGAACCCGATGTTCTTCTTTTGAAGATCGAAGCGTCGTTTCTTGTCCAGCTTATGCACCGGCTCGCGGTCGAACCAGTATTCGCCATCCCAGGCGCTGTCGTGCAATCCGAGGACGTGCAGAAGCGTCGACTTGCCCGAGCCCGAGGGGCCCATTATGGAGACGAATTCACCTTCATCGATTCCGATGTCGATGTTGCGGAGCGCATAAAACGGTCCGCCTTTCAGAGAATAGACCCGGTTGATGCCGTGGAGTTTGATCATGGAAATTCCGTGGGATGGTTGGTGGATTTGCAGGTGGGGCGGAAAGCCGGACAGAGGCGATTGGGGACGGAACCGTTTCGTCTGGATTGTGTTTTGCATGAGCTATGCCAGCCGGTTTGTGAATTCATAAACGGTTTATGATCAATATGTGATTCTACCGTCTGGCCTGTCGGGCGCCCGGAATTGCCCGGCTGTGGAACAGCTCCGTCCCAATTCCGGGAAAGAGCGCGAGCACCGCGGTGCAGATGACGAGCTTCAACAGTCAGCTCGTATTTTCGGGACGGGCTCGCGGAGCGGGAACCACAAATGAACCTCAGATGAACGCCAGTTCTCAGAGCTCAGAGGATGGCCGACTGGCGACAGCGGGCACACAGGGGGGACCGCAGGATGTGCGGGCTAGGAGGGCGGGTCCGTCCCAACAACGAACGTAGATCGGCTGTAACGCACACCTTTGGTTGCGGCGATGCCGCGGTAGGAAACATCCGGGCGAGGCATCCTGTCATAGCGGTCCTTGCATCGACGTTGAGCGGTTATCATCCACGGGGAAGTGAGAATTGAAAGGTAATAGCAAGTAAATGGCGGTAAAGCCATGAATCGTAGTCCTAGTCCGTCTTGTTATTGCAAATAGATGTCGTGATTCGCAAGTTACGGCGAAATAACAACCTGTATCGGCGGGTTCGAATTCAATGCGTCCAACCCTAGATTCGACGGCAAAATAGCGAGAATCAGAAACCTAATTAGCCGGAATTGCCGGACAATGTAACATTCATCCTTTGGCAGGAAAAGGTAGGCTTGGGGACAACATGAGAATTGAGCAGCTCGAGCCTGCTGTTCTGGAAGAGACGCAGCGTGTGGCCTCCGAGCTTTTTCCTTGGGAAGACGAACACCGCATGGCGCTTCGCGCCGCGCTTTTCCCGGAGGCCCACACAGGCTTTCTGCGCGCGCGACGCCTGAACGCTGCTCGATTCTGGGTCGCCCATTATGAAGGCCGTGTGGCCGGATTGGCCAGCCTGTATGACTATGTGGGAATGCCGTCGGATGCGTGGCTTTCGTGGTATGGGCTGCTTCCGGTTGCACGCGGCCGTGGAAACGGAGGACGGCTGCTCGACTGGGTGATCAAGACGGCCCGTTCCGAAGGGCGGACCGTCCTAAGGCTCTGGACAACGGTCGAGGACGAGTACCGGCTTGCGATCCGGCTCTACGAGAAACGTGGATTTACCGCCGAGGAATATCCACCGCTTCCCGGCGAGACATGGCGCACGATTGTGATGTCCCTCGGCCTTACGGGCGCGACTCCCATCCCGTGGCTTTCGGTGGTCGACCGGCCTTGGCTTTGTGGACGCGTGGCGCCGCCCGTGGCTGCGAAGGTGGCCTAGGAACGTGTCGGGCTTCGCCCTCCGCGTTCCTAAGCAAATGGCTGGCGCCATTTGCGGCCGTCCAAACCGCGTCATGCAGGCAGGGCTCCTGCGGGGTAGTTCTGAGCTTTGGCGTGGCATGGGCGTCTCGCCCATGTCCGCAGT
>PMKA01000431.1 GCA_003157575.1 Opitutia bacterium | reverse complement strand
TACGAGCCCGTGTGGGCCATCGGAACCGGCAAGGTCGCAACGACGGCGCAGGCCCAGGAAGTGCACGCATTCATCCGCGGTCTGTTGACGAACCTCTTCGGGGAGGCGGTTGCACAGAAGATCCGCATCCTTTATGGCGGCTCGATGAAGCCGGCCAACGCGCCCGAACTGCTCGCCCAAAAGGACATCGATGGCGGCCTGATCGGCGGGGCCTCGCTCGAGGCCCGATCATTCGTTGAACTCATCAACGCCGCCGCGGCGGTGAAGTGATTCTCAAACGGCGACACGCGGGGGGCAGGAGCCTGTCGGACTTCGTCCTCCACGCTCCTGCAGAACGTGTCGCCGGATTTGGCCCTTTTGACGCTGTCCGATAACCTCCGGCGGCTTTGTCCGCTCAGGCCGCGCCGGGCGCTTTACCCTGGTAGTTGGGCGGCAGGCTGGCGGAAGGGAGCTCGGTGGGGCCGTCCTGGCCGCGGCCGGCTTTTCCCGGGAGGGGCGCTCCCGCAACGTCCTCGTCCGCCGCCGTCGGCGGCATCGGGCATGAGGCGCCATTGAACCACGTCCCCTCGACAAATGTGGTCGTCGGGATCTCGGGCACGCCGAATTTGTTGTGCTGAAGCTGGCCGGCCAGGATTTCAACGGCGAGCGCGCCCACCGTCTGGTGGTTCTGCCGGACTCCGGCCGTTTTGCCGCCAAAATCGTCCAGGAAGATGTCGACAAAGGCGACATCCTCCGGGACGCGCAGTCCCATCCGCTGCAGCTGCGGCAGCACGAAGGACGCCTTGCTAATGACGACCTCCGGCCGGTGTTTTTTGAACCATTCCTCAAACGGCTTCGGATCCGGGGTGACATCGGACCGGCTGTCCTTGACCCAGCGTTCGACCGGCAGCGCGGCCGGGAAAAGATGCGCAGGGATGCGCTCCCGGGACGTAAGGTTCTGCTGTTCGCAGAGATATCCAGCCGTCCAGAGATGGTCGGCCGAGTGATCCCAGCCGCGGTGCATGACGAGCCCGATTCGTCGGTAGCCGGCGGAGATGACCTTTTGCATCGCCAGGCGGACGATGTCACACTGGTTGTTCGTGACGTTGTGAAGCTCCGGCTTGTGCGGGAAGTAGTCGATCTTGACGCCGCTGAGATGGTCCCAGCCGAACTGCAGCTCGACGTCGATCTCGCTCATATGCGAGGCAATGATGACGCCGTTGATGCCGCGTGAGTAGAGTATGCGGCTGAGCCTGCCGTGGGTCAGCCCTGGTTCACGCAGCCAGAAGTGCTCCAGGTTGAATCCAAGCTGTTTCGCCTCCGCCAGAGCCCC
Organism: Opitutia bacterium; assembly: GCA_003157575.1. GTDB lineage: Bacteria > Verrucomicrobiota > Verrucomicrobiia > Opitutales > Opitutaceae > Fen-1467. The sequence continues at coordinate 19,060 of PMKA01000431.1, read as the reverse complement.
AGCGAAAAAGTCCGGATGGGCCGTCACGTTTTTCCAGCCCCATCGCGTCTTCCAGTTGGTGACGTAGGCCAGCGTGGGTGGATTGCGCCGCGGAACGATCTGACCGCGGTAGGCGACGAGCGCCCGCAACCACGGGTCGGGCACGTAGCCGCGGCGCTGCGCGAGCTCCTGCAGGCGCAGGCGGGTGGCCTCGGGCAAGCGCGGGTGGTTGCGCAGGGCGAGAGAGACGGTAGTCACATGCACGCCCGCTTCGCGCGCGATGTCGGCGAGGGTGACGCGTCGCTCATTCATAAGGTCGAAAGTCAATGGGGGCCGCCCTGCATCTCGCAAGTCTAAAGTTAGCACAGAAGCCTTTTTGCTTCACCGCATCATCCGCGCAATCGTTCACCCCGTTGCCGCCCGTGCGGTGCCCGTTTCCCCCCCCGCCGTTACCCTCCTTACGTAAGCTCCCCACCTCCCTGCGGTCGGTAGTGACTGATTTAACATTCGATGATGTGATTCGCGTCCCCGTTTACAATTTTCGTTCTCCGCACTCCCCGGATGTCGTCGCAGCCGGCGGGATTTTTTTTGTGTCTGCATGCATGCCGGTGTGTGCCTCTTGATTCTTTACCCCCCCGTTTGTTTGTCCCAACCCAAGCGTTCCCCGCAAAACCAAAGACCATGAAAAGATGTAATCAACCCATAGCCTTCGGGCTGCTGCTTCTCGGCGGCACCCTCGCAGCGCCTCTGTCTGCACAGACAGCGCCGGCTCCGGTCGCTCCCGCCAATGATGAAGAGATCGTCAAGTTGTCTCCATTCGAGGTGTCCGCGAGCAAGGACGTCGGATACCAGGCACTTGAAACTCTCGCGGGAACCCGCATACGCACGAACCTCGCGGACGTTGGCTCGGCCATATCCGTGGTGACGGTGGAGTTCCTCAACGACGTCGGCGCCACTGATAACGGCACCCTGCTGCAGTACACGACCAACGCCGAGGTGGCCGGCACGCACGGCAGCTACGCCGGCTTGGGCAACGCCACAAGCGTTGATGAAACCACCAGTCTCCGAATTCCCGAGAACTATCAACGTGTTCGCGGTCTGGCCCCTGCCGACAAGACCCGTGATTTCTTTACCACCGATATTCCGTGGGATTCTTTCAACGTGGACCGCATCGATATTCAGCGCGGCCCGAATTCCATCCTGTTTGGTCTGGGCAGCCCGGCCGGCATCATTAACGCCTCGACCCACAGCGCGGACTTCCGCGATGGCGGGCAAGTCGCGTTCCGCGTCGGCTCTTACGGCAGCGCGCGCAGTTCGCTCGACCTGAACCAGGAACTCGTCCATAATGTTCTCGCCATTCGGGTCGACGGTTTGTGGAACGATCAGAAATTCGAGCAGAAGCAGGCCTTCGACAACAGCAAGCGCTACTACGGTGCGCTTCGCTTTGATCCGAAGCTCTTCAATGATCCGTCCTACCACACCAGCATCAAGGTGAAGTTCGAGAACGGTGATACAAAAGCCAACCGGCCGCGCATCATCCCGCCCAGCGACAGCCTTACGCCGTGGTTCCGCCCCGTTAACAATTCCAGCCTGACTGGCGGCATGGGCAAACTGGTCCTGAACAATGCTTACGGGATCGGCGCGCAGCCGCAGAATACCAATCCTTGGCTCACCGCTGCCATTAATCAGCAGCAGGCGATCTGGATGGTCGACGGCGCGACCGCTTCGACCTACCAAATCATGGGTGGATACATCAATAACGGGTTTCTCAACAGTACGGGCGGCTTCGCGGGTGCGGGAAGCAGTGCTCAAAACCAGACGTATTCGGATCAATTCTACGGCGTCAATTCACTGCAGAGTTTTGCCACCAACGCCAAGACCCCTGGCTACCAATACGGGCAATTCCGGCAGCAGTCGCTGCTCGATCCGAGCATCTTCGACTTCTACCACAACCTGATCGACGGTTCGACCAAGTCGGAATTCGAGAGGTGGACTGCGTATAACATCGATCTCTCCCAGACCGCCTTCGACGATCGACTTGGTATTGATGTGAGTTACGACCGGCAGAAATACATCGGCGGTGGCCAGGCCCTTCTCGGAAATCCGACGCTGACGATCGACATCCTGCAGCATTTCCTGGATCTCTCTGCCAATCCGAACTTCGGCCGGCCTTACATCCTCGGTGGACCGGGCGGTGGCAGTTCCTACAGGAGCGATCGCACGTTTAAGCGGGCGTCGATTTATGGTGAACTCCGTGCCAGCGACTTCCTCCATAACGATTTTCTGGTGAAGCTGCTCGGCAAGCACCGCATCAACCTTGTCGGTAGCGACGAGCTGTACCAGACCGAAAACCGCACCTGGCAGATGTACGCCAACAGCCGGGCTTGGGCCGCCTACTGGAACGCGACGGATGGAAGTAGTGATAACATTAACGATCGCCCGCCGGTGGCTGCCATCTACCTCGGGCCGTCGCTGGCGAGTGCTTCCTCGGCCCAGAATGCCCACATCTCTGCCATCGGCGCTCCGGTGACGCTCCAAAGTGGAAACGTCTATACCTTCAACTCCACGTGGACGGGTCTCGGGCTGGCTGCTGGTCAGACCTACGCCTCTCCATGGACGCTTCCGGCGAACTTGACTCCGGTGTTCAACACGACCGTGGCCCTTACACAGGCTTCGAATCCGGCAAACTATGTCGGTTGGAACCAAAACTTCCAGGATAACCTGATTGTCGACAACAACGATACGAACCAGGCGCTGACCACGCATGCGGCGAAGTCGTATCGGGAAACGAAGTCTTACGCCGGTTCGTGGCAGGGTTTCATGTGGAACGACGCGATCATTCCCAACTTGGGCTGGCGCTATGATGAGGTTCAAAGCAAGAGTGTGACCGCTCAGAATGTGACCCTCAACCGTGGAGAGCTCGACCAGGGCAGCAACTACAGCCTGCCGAGCGTGTACTCGGGCGACTACAAAAACCACTCGACCGCTGGCGGCTTGGTCGTTCATCTGAACAAGCTCTTTGGCGCAAAGGATCCGCTGCCGATCGACATCGGGCTGTCGTATAACAAATCGAACAACTTCCAGGTCACGGACGCGCGTGTCGATGTCTATGGGAAGCCGATCGCCAATCCGACCGGCACAACGAAGGAATTTGGCGTCACGCTCGCCACGAAGGACGGCAAATATTCCCTCCGTGTGGTGAAATACGAGACGAAGATCTTCGGTGGCACGACCACTCTTAATCTTCAGCCCCTCAATAGCGTAATCGTGCAGGGCCTCAAGTTCCGAAATGTATTCCTCTATCAGTTGAGTGGTTACACATGGGATACGCGTGAACAGACCGACGATACCGCAGGGAAGCGGTATTTCTGGACGCCCGCCTATCTCAATGCAGCTGGCAGGCCTGTTGCGGACTTGACCGGCACCCCGGCCCCTGTTCCCGCTGGCTCGACGTTGGAAACGCAGGCGCAGGCCGATGCCCACCGCGACGCCTCGATCGCCGCATGGAACTCCATCCAGTCGACCCTCGATGCGGCTGGCTATTTCAAGGCGTGGAACTTCACCCCGACGACGCTTTCGGCCCTGACCACTCGCTCAGTCTACGCGGCCACACTGACGACGGTTGGATCGACCGATGGGAAACCGATTCCTGCGGCGCAATACCAGCCCGTCATATCGTCGCTCGCCTCCTATAGCGCCAATAATACACCGGTCGGCGAAGCAGTTACGGCCGACTCGACGTCGAAGGGCTATGAGTTTGAACTCACGGCCAATCCGACGCCGAACTGGCGCCTCGAGTTCAACGCTTCTCAGACCGAAGCGATCCAAAAGAATGTCGGCGGTACGACGCTTGATGCGCTTGTCAACTACATGGATACGCAGATGGCGGGATACGCCGGTGACATGCGCCAGTACAACGGCAACTACGTCCCCGGAAACGAGCTGAGGTACAACTACGCGAGCTGGCGCAGCCAATACACGCTCCTCAAGCTCCAGGAAGGTTCGAATGTGCCCGAGCTCCGTAAATGGCGCTTCAACTTGGTGACGAACTACTCGTTCACCAACGGTCTGTTGAAGGGTGCTGGCGTCGGCGGCGGCTATCGCTGGGAGGACAAGGTTGTCATCGGTTATCCGGTGATCCCGGGCACTGGCGTTCTGGCAAACTTCGACCTGAGCAAGCCCTACTATGGTCCTTCCGAAGGGGCGGTCGATCTCTGGGTCAGTTACGAGCGGAAGCTTTCCAAAGCTCTTACTTGGAAGATTCAGATCAACGTCCGCAACGCGTTTGCCAAGAACGGCCTGATCCCGATTTCGGTTGAGCCGGACGGCCAGACTTGGGCGTCCGTGCGAACGAAGCCGGTCCAGGAGTGGTTTGCTACGAACACGTTCTCGTTCTAATCCGCTACACCTAAGACGCGCGGCGGTTTGAAAAGAACCGTTCGCCGCTCTTTTTAAGCGAGGGACCTGCCGGTGACGGCAGGCCCCTTTTTTTTCTTCTTCCCGATCGCCCGATGGCATGAGATCGACGGACCTTCTGATCGGGGAGATCAGCCATTCGACTTCGCTTAAGGAACCTTGAGGCGTTGGGGTGGGCTCGTCGTCGCCCGTTCCGCGGACCATCGAACTCTGGGCGCCTGCACCGGCGGCTGCCGGAAAAGACCTCGCGTGCCGACGGCCTTCGAAACCGTCGGAAACTGCACCGGATCGACTTGAAAATAGAGCGCCATCCTCAGATGCTTTTGACGGAAATCGTTTCGGATATGTTCCGCAGCCGGTTTCGCACTTTCGCCCCCGCTGATGCTTGAGACCCTCGATATCCATGCCGGCTGCTCCGTGGAGGAGACGGAATACCTGCGCCTGCTGGGTTTTCCCCCCGGCTATGTCCCGGGCGGACGCGTGCGGGAGCTCGCCGTTTGGGCGCGGGACTGGGTTTCCGGGAACTGCAGGCCCTGGGTCTATATTCGCGAGGCGACAGTGCAGGCGCCCGGCGGCGTGCTGCGGATCGACGGGGTGGAGTTCAGCCCGGCGCCATTGCGCGAAATTCTTGTCGGGTGGGGAGCCCGACGCGCCGCGCTCGTTGCCGTCAGCGCAGGCCGCGCCTGCGAGGAGTTCGCCGCACGCCTTTGGAAGGAGGGGAGGCCGGACGAGTACTTTTTTTTGGAGGTTTTCGGCTCCGCCGTGGTTGAGTGTCTCCTGGCGGAGGCAGGCGTCCGCATCTGCAGCCTTGCGGCGCGCGACGGCCTGGTGGCTGCGCCCCATTACAGTCCGGGGTACAACGGCTCCGACGTCGCGGACCAGAACGCGTTGTATGAGATGATCTGCCGAGGCCGGACGCGGCCGTTGCCCGAGCAACTCGAGGTGCTGCCGAGCGGCATGCTTCGGCCGAAGAAGTCGCAGATCGCGGTCTTCGGACTGGCCGGCCCCGCCGGACCGGTTTCCTCCGCCCCGCAGCCTGGGCCGTGCGCCCGGTGTCTCCTTTCTGCCTGCCGGTACCGCCGGTCGCCCCGCCGCCCGGCCGCCATCCGCTCCCGGGTGGCGCATGCCGGGACGCCCCAGGGGGCCGTCGCCGCCGGGCGCCCGGACGGTCGGATTTTCGTATCGGATATACCATGACAAAACTCTGCGACATCAATCCTGCGGCGCTGCAGAAGCTGCCGCCCGCGGCGCCCGACAAGTCGGGCATCGGCGTCCACTACGTCGACGCGTTTCTGGCGCCGATGAACGCGGCCCTGCCCGACGGCACGCGCGTGACATGCAGGCGGAAGGGGCTGCGCATCACCCTGCGCGTCGGCGACAGGAAGGGCGACGGCCTGATGCGGCGCCTTGCCGTCGGGCCCGATCCGGTCCGCATGCTCGAGGCCGCGCTGGCCGAGGCCGCCGGGGCCGCGGGAGTCCAGTTGCAGATTGCCGGGGGCGAAATATCGATCGCCACCCTGTCCTCGCCGCCCGCCCAACCCTCAATCCCGCCAGCCGGAAGCCCCTCCCGCCCATGAAACCCGAACATTGGGAAACCTTCAAGAAGGCAGCCCGCCTCGAAAAAATGCCGCAGGTGCCGGTCGCCCTGATCATCGACAGCCCCTGGATACCGGGCTACCTCGGGATCAAACATCTGGACTATTTCCTGAATCCAGAGGTCTGGTTCCAGGCAAACCTGGCCATCCACCGCGAGTTTCCCGAGATCATCTTCGTGCCGTCCTGGTGGATGGAGTACGGCATGGCGGCGGAGCCGTCTGCATTGGGGGGGAAGATCAAGTTCTGGCAGGACAACACCCCCAGCGAATACCCCATGCTCTTCCGCATAGAGGACATGGACAGCCTTCCCGAGTACGACGTCGAGGCGGATGCGTTCATGGCGCTCACGCTGCACCGCATCAGGATGCAGCGGCAGCGCATCCTCGACACCGGCGAGATCCTTCCGATCGTCACCTCACGCGGGCCGATGTGCACCGCGAGCTTTGTGCGCGGTACAACCGAGTTCATGATGGACCTTGTGGAGAAGCCCGAGTGGGCGCACAAGCTCCTCGACCTTTGCACACGGTTGGTCATCGACTGGCTCAAGGCGCAGGCAAGGGCGATGGGGCCGACCGTCGGGGGGATCTTCGTCCTCGACGACATCGTGGGCTTCGTCAACGAGGAGCACTACGAGGAGTTCGCCCATCCCTGCCTGAAGCGCATCTGCGACGCGTTCCCGAAGGACTGGGTGAAGATCTACCACAACGACGCCAACATCGACGCCTGCGTCGAACATCTGCCGGACGCCGGCTTCAACGTGCTCAACTGGGGCAAGCAGACCGACATCGCCGAGGTCAAGGCGCGCATCGGCGGGCGCCTGTGCCTGATGGGCAATGTCAATCCGCTTGAGGTCGGAGTGCGCGGCACACCCGCCGAGGTGCGCGCCGCCACGCTCGACGTCCTTGAGAAGAGTTGCGGCGAGAACATCATCCTCTCCGTCGGCGGCGGCGTCAGCCCGGGCATGCCGCGCGAGAACATCCGCGCGATGCTGGACGCGCTCAACGAATTCAACACGTCCCGCGCGCACGCGTGACGCAAATCTGGAGAACCTGTCATGCCTGATTACGCACTGATGAACCAATGCCTTTACGAAGGCAAAGCCAGGGAGGTCGAGCAGATGACCCGCGACGCATTGGCCGGCGGCTGCAGCGTCAGGGAGGTCCTGCTGGAAGGCCTGATCGCCGGCATGAGTGTCGTCGGCGAGGATTTCAAACATAACGTGCTCTACGTGCCCGAGGTGCTGATCGCCGCCCGGGCAATGAAGGCGGGCATGACCGTGCTCAAGCCGCTGCTGGGGCCCGGCGGGGACACGAACTCCACCGGACGCCTGCTCATTGGCACGGTGCGGGGCGATCTGCACGACATAGGCAAGAACCTCGTCTGCATGATGGCGGAGGGCGCCGGCTTCCAGGTGAAGGACATCGGCGTTGACCAGAGCGTCGAAAAGTTTCTCGCGGCCGCCGACGAGTTCAAACCCGACGTCGTCGGCATGAGCGCGCTGCTGACGACGACGATGAGCTACATGAAGGTGGTCGTCGACGGGTTCGAGCAGCGCGGCAAAACGGGGATCAAACTTGCGATAGGCGGCGCGCCGACCAGCCAGGCGTTCGCCGACGAGATCGGGGCGGACGGCTATGGGGCGGACGCATCGGGCGCGGTCGACCTGTTCCTGAGCCTCCTCGAGAAGAAGAACGCCCCCGCGCAATAGGCGGCGCATGTTTCTCCACCGCGGCGGCGCGATCGCGTCGCGCCCCGGGAAAGGCCCTTTCACCCCATCCTTATGAACCCTGCCAAAATCCCTTTGCTCGAAGTCCTGCGCGTGCGCCGCCTGGTTTGTGACGGCGCCATGGGCACGCAGCTCATGCTGTCCGGCCTTGAACAAGGATCGTGCGGCGAGGCCTGGAACCTGAGCCATCCCGATCGCGTGCAGGCGATCCAGGGACGCTATGTCGCCGCGGGAGCCGACTGCCTGATCACAAACACATTTGGCGGCAGCCGCCTGCTGCTCCGGCGGCACGGCCACGAGAGGGATTTCGAGGCGATCAACACCGCCGGCGCGCGCATCGCCCGCCAGGCATTTGGCGGACGCCCCGGCTTCGTTCTCGGTGACATCGGCCCCCTGGGCGCCCTTGTCGAGCCTTACGGAGAGCTGCCGGCCGCGGAGGCGCAGTCCCACCTCGAAGAACAGGCCCGCACCCTTGTCATCGCCGGCGTCGACGCAGTCATCATCGAGACGCAGACCTCGCTCGAGGAACTGGGGCTGGCGATCGACGCCGCCCGGGCCGCGGGCGCGCCCTGTGTCATCGCCTCGCTGGCCTATGATCTGTCGGCCGATCAGACGTTTTACAAGACGATGATGGGCGTGTCGCCCGAACAGGCCGCCGAGTTCGCCGCGGGACATGGCGCCGACATCGTCGCGTTGAATTGCGGGACGGGCATGGACATGACAGGAGCCGCCAGGGTCGCGCGGATCTACCGCGAGAACTGCACGCTGCCGATCATGGTACAGCCAAACGCGGGCCGGCCCGTGCTTGAGAACCTGAAGGCGGTCTACAAGCAGCTTCCGGCGGACATGGCGCGAGGAGTGCCCGAGGTGCTCGCTGCGGGCGTGGGCATCGTCGGGTCCTGCTGCGGCAGCGCGCCTGAGCACACCCGGGCAATCCGGCAGGCGCTCGACGCGTTCGGGGGATAGCCGCCGCAGCGGAGCCGAAGGGCAGCCAAAGTGGCACGGGTCTCCCGCCCCGTGTTCTCCGGGCTGGTTCTAAAGTTAGACGGATTGTCGTCGTTACGAGGGAACCTCGGGCGGAGGTAGGCTGGAGTGGTTGAACTTGCCTGAATAAGCTGTAGTTTCCTTCGTCTCTGGCTTCCGATCGTTGCGATGACTTCGCGCCCTTTCCGGTGCCTGTTGTTCCCCCCGCGGCGCGGCTCCCTTTCCGGCAGCCGGTGGTTCAGCCTGCCGCTGTTCGTTGCCTCCTGGCTGGCGCTGTTTCCCTGCGGCGTCCGGGGCATGGTCGGCCGGGAGTCCTGTGTGGCGTTTTCCGCGGCCAGCGGCGGTTTCCCGCTGGTGCAGCGCGGGGTCGCGGCCGGGTTTTTCGTTGACCCCGAGGATTACCCTGGAGTGGCGCGCGCGGCGAACGATCTGCGCGCCGACATCGCCCGCGTCACGGGAGTCATGCCTGGGGTCGTTGCAAAGGAGGGCGCTTCCGAAACCAGCGTTGTCATTGTCGGCACGCTTGGAAAGAGCCGTGTCATCGACCGGCTGGTCCGCGAGGGCCGCATCGATGCCGCGCCGGTCGCCGGAAAGTGGGAGGCATACGTCATGCAGGTTGTGGCAAACCCGTTGCCCGGAGTCGCGAGCGGGCTCGTGATCGCGGGCAGCGACAGGCGGGGCGCCATTTTCGGCGCGTACGATCTTGCCGGCCAGATAGGCGTGTCCCCCTGGTATTGGTGGGCGGACGTGCCGGCGGCGCATCACGACGAGATTTTTGTGTCGCGCGGACCGTGCCTGCAGGGTCCGCCTGCGGTCAGGTACCGCGGCATTTTTCTGAACGACGAGGCGCCGGACCTCACGAACTGGGTGAGGGAGAAGTTCGGCGAGGTCCCGCCCCGTTCGAATCCGCCGGTCCGGCCGGGAGTCGCCAACTACGGCCGCGAATTCTACGCGCGGCTGTTCGAGCTGATCCTGCGCCTCCGCGCAAACTACCTCTGGCCGGCGATGTGGAGCAATGCGTTCAACGAGGACGATCCCGGGAACGCGCGCCTTGCCGACGAGTACGGCGTGGTGATGGGAACCTCCCACCAGGAGCCGATGCTGCGCGCGCAGCAGGAGTGGGACCGGCGCTTCAAATCCACCCTTGGCAGCTGGAACTATGCGACGCATCCCGGCGTTCTCGAAGACTTCTGGCGCGAGGGCATCCGGCGAAACCGTCGTTACGAGAGCGTCGTCACGATCGGCCTCCGGGGGGCCGACGACACGCCGATGGCGCCGGGCGGGCCCGCCGCGAACATGGCCCTGCTGGAAAGGATCGTGGGCGTTCAGCGGAAGATCATCGCGGAGGAGATGAATCCTGACGTGGCCCGTGTCCCGCAGCTCTGGTGCCTCTACAAGGAGGTGCAGGAGTTCTACGATGCGGGCATGCGTGTGCCCGACGACGTGACCCTGCTCTGGTGCGACGACAACTGGGGCGACCTCAGGCGCGTGCCGACGGCCGCGGAGCGGCGGCGCGGAGGCGGCGCGGGCGTGTATTACCATTTCGACTACCATGGCGGGCCGCGGAGCTACCAGTGGATCAACACCAGCCCGATCGCGAAGATATGGGAACAGATGAGCCTCGCGCGGCAGTACGGCGCCGACCGCATCTGGATTGTCAACGTCGGCCACTTCAAGGGTTACGAGCTTCCGACCGAGTTCTTCATGGACCTGGCATGGGACCCGGACCGGTGGACGAACGAAAACGTGCGCGAATACACCCGCCTGTGGGCCGCGCGGGAATTCGGCCCGGAGCATGCGGCGGACGTCGCGGACGTCCTCCAGAAGATCACGAGGTACAACGGCCGCCGGAAACCCGAGATGCTCGCGCCCGACACCTACAGCAGCATCGACTACCGGGAGGCCGAAACAGTCGCGGCCGATTTTCAGGCTGCGGCCGCGAAGGCTGAGGAGATCAGCCGCGCCCTTCCTGCAGGGGCGCGCGACGCGTTCTACGAACTGGTCCTGTTTCCCGCCAGGGCCGGCGCACTCGTCAACGAGCTCTATCTGGCGGCGGGGAAGAATGCGCTGTACGCGCGGCAGGGGAGGGCGAGCACAAACGACGCGGCTGCGGAGGTGAGGACACTGTTCAAGGCGGACGCGGATTTGATGGACTATTTCAACCGCTCGTTTGCCGGCGGCCGATGGAACCACTTCATGGACCAGGCGCATCTCGGCTACACGACGTGGCGCGACCCCCCCTTCAACAGCCTGGACGCGATCGACCTCCGGGAGATCGAAGCGCCGGATGCCGGGGCGATGGGCGTCGCCGTCGAGGGTTCGGATGCCGCATGGCCGGGGGCGGCCGTCGGCGCCGCGCTGCCGCAGATCGACGCGTTCAACAGGCAGCGTCGCTACCTGGAGGTGTTCAACAAGGGGCGGATGCCGTTTGTGTTCACTGCGACGCCAACCGACCCATGGATCGTGTTGAGCGAAGCCGGCGGCACGGTCGGCGAGGACCATCGCGTGTGGGTCAGCGTGGACTGGGACAAGGCTCCCGTCGGAACCGCCCATGGCGCTGTGAGGGTTGTCGGCGCCGGTTGCGAGGTGAGCGTCGGCGTGACGGCCTTCAATCCGGCCGGTGTGAAGCTCGATTCGCTGCACGGTTTTGTGGAAGGCGAGGGGGTTGTGTCCATCGAGGCCGAACATTTCACGGGAAGGACCGGAGCCGGCAGAAGCAGCTGGATCAGGGTTGAAGACTACGGGCACACGTTGTCCGCAATGAGGGCGACCGCGCCGGCCGACGCCCCGCCCGCTACTCCGGGGAAGGACTCGCCCTGCCTGGAATACCGGATGCATCTGTTCAGCGCCGGAAAGGCGGAGGTCGGTTCGATCGTTGCGCCGAGCTTGAATTTCCAGCCCCATCGGGCGCTGCGGATGGGCGTGTCCTTCGACGACGAGGCTCCGCAGATTGTCACGCTTGTTCCCGCGGACTATATCGCCCAGCACGGCAACATGGATTGGGAGAAATGCGTGGGCGACAACCGGCGGATCGTGCGGACGACGCATGAGCTGGCCCTGCCTGGCGACCACATATTGAAGATCTGGATGGTCGACCCCGGCGTCGTGATCGAGAAGCTCGTCGTCAATCTCGGCGGAGAGAAACCAAGTTATCTGGGTCCCCCGGAAAGTTACCGTCACTGCAATGAACCTTCAACCCAACAATAGCCTATGGGAATCAGAGTCTCCTTTTTACCGCTGCTGGCAAAGGCGGACGGGTGCTCCCGCGGACGCCTGCCGGCGATCGCGGCCGCGATGCTCGGCCTTTTTCTGGCGACAGGTGCAGCCGCCGCGGGGCCTGCGCCGGACGGGGCGTTTGTGACGGGCCGTTACCGCAATCTCTTCGCGGATCTGCTCGGCCGCACCGATGCGGAGGTCGACGCCAAGGTGCAGGCCGCATGGCAGCAGCTGTTCTATGGCCGCGACGACACCGAGCGCCTCTATTACCCTGTTGGAACGGACGAGGCGTATATCGCCGATGTTGGAAACCACGATGTGCGCTCGGAGGGCATGTCCTACGGGATGATGATAGCGGTGCAGCTCGACCGGCGCGCGGAGTTCGACCGCTTGTGGAAATGGGCACGGGTTCACATGTATCACACGACAGGCCCGCGCCAGGGCTATTTTGCCTGGCATTGCGCCTTTGACGGGCGCCAGCTTGACCCGGGTTCGGCCAGCGACGGCGAAGAGTGGTTCGCCATGGCGCTCTTCTTTGCCGATCACCGCTGGGGCAGCGGGAAAGGCATGTTTGATTACGGCGCTGAGGCCCGGGCACTGCTGCACGCCATGCTGCACCAGGGCAGCGGCCGGGGCGGGGAGGTCACGAGCATCTTTGACCGGGTCCACAAACAGGTCGTGTTTGCCCCCACATTGAATGCGAGCACGTTCACCGATCCCTCCTACCATCTGCCGGCGTTCTACGAACTTTGGGCCCGGTGGGCGGGTGAGGACGGCGCCTTCTGGTCGGGGGCCGCGGCGGCGAGCCGCGAGTTTTTCCACAAGGCGGCGAATCCCCTCACGGGACTGATGCCGGAGCGGGCCGGCTTCGACGGGCAGCCGCACAGCGTGGGCGGCATGGGGGATTTCCGTTTCGATGCGTGGCGCACGCTGGCCAACGTCGGCCTTGATCACGATTGGTTTGGCGCGGATCCGTGGGATGTGCTGCAGAGCAACCGCGTGCTGGCGTTTCTTACCTCAAAGGGCGCCGCCTGCCCGAACCAGTTCACGCTCGACGGCGAGGCGCTCTCGACCGATTCGTCGCCCGGGCTGAACGCCATGGCCGCGGTCGCCGGCCTGGCGGCCGCACCGGCGCTCGCCCGCCCGTTTGTGCAGCGCCTCTGGGACGCATCCATCCCGAAGGGCGACTGGCGTTACTACGATGGCATGCTGTACTTTCTCGGCGTGCTCGAAGTCAGCGGCCGATTCAAGATCTATGGGCCGATTTCACGCTGACTGTCGTCCGCCTCTCATGAAGATTCATCGTCTCCCCGTTTTTCTACTCCTGCTGCTGGCGGTTTCGGCCGTCGCTGCAATCCGCGCGGAGGATGGCTACCGCCTCTGGATGCGCTATGACCGGATGACCGATGACGTCCAGCGGAGCGCCTACGCCCGCGCGCTCGGCCATATCGTGCTCGCGACGCCCGCGGGGACCGACTCGGCGACCATCGCCGCGGCCCGTGACGAACTGGTGACCGGCCTGGCAGGCCTGCTAGGAATCACGCCGGACGTGACGACCGGCAGGGCGCCGGCGGAGCCCTGCGCGGGCGACGACGGCTACTCGATCAAGGTGGTTTCGGAGGGCGGCCGGCATCAGGTCATCATTGCAGGCAACCGCGACGTCGGGGCGCTTTACGGCTCATTCGCGCTGTTGCGGGGCGTCCAGACCGGCAAACCGGTTGCCGCGCTCAGCGAGACCTGTGCGCCGAGAATCGGCCGCCGGATACTCGACCACTGGGACAACCTGAACGGTCTCATCGAGCGCGGATACGCGGGTTTCTCCCTGTGGAACTGGTTCGATCTTCCGGACTACGTTGATCCCCGCTGTCGCGACTACGCACGTGCCGCCGCTTCGCTCGGCATCAACGGCGCCGTCCTCACCAATGTGAACGCCGACGCCCTTGTGCTGACCGGGCCGTGGCTTCGCAAGGTCGCAGCACTGGCCGGCGCGTTTCGGCCCTACGGCATCCGCGTCTATCTGACAGCCCGTTTCAGCGCGCCGATCGAGATCGGCGGACTGAAGACTGCCGATCCGCTCGACCCGGCCGTGGCCGGATGGTGGAAGGACAAGGCCGACGAGATTTACACGATCGTCCCCGATTTTGGAGGCTTCCTCGTGAAGGCCAACTCCGAGGGCCAGCCGGGGCCGCAGGACTACGGTCGGAACCATGCCGACGGAGCCAACATGCTCGCGGATGCCGTTGCGCCGCATGGCGGGATCGTCATGTGGCGGGCGTTCGTCTACGATCAGCATGTGCCGGACGACCGGATCAAGCAGGCATGGAACGATTTCAAGCCGCTCGACGGACGTTTCCGTCCCAACGTTGTCATCCAGATCAAGAACGGCCCGCTCGATTTCCAGCCACGCGAACCGTTCCACCCGCTGTTCGGATCGATGCCGCGGACGCCGCTTGCCGCGGAGCTTCAGATCGCCCAGGAGTATCTCGGCTCCGGCATCCATCTCGCGTTCCTGGCGCCGATGTGGAGGGAGTTCCTTGATTCGGACACGTCTGGCTCCGGCTCCGGTTCAAGCGTTGCCCGCGTGGTCGACGGGAGCGTCGACCACCACAGCCTCAGCGTGATTGCCGGAGTCGCCAACACCGGCTCGGACCGGGACTGGTGCGGGCATCCGCTTTCCGCTGCCAACTGGTATGCCTTCGGGCGTCTGGCCTGGGACCATGAGATCAGTTCCGAGCAGATCGCCAACGAGTGGGTGCGGATGACGTTTTCGAACGATCCGCGCGTGGTTGCGCCCATCAAGGCCATGCTGCTCGCCTCACGGGAGGCCGTGGTCGACTATATGACGCCGCTCGGCCTGGCCCACCTCATGGCGACGGACCACCATTACGGCCCGGGACCGTGGGTCGACAATATGCGCGCCGACTGGAATCCCGTCTATTACCACCGCGCCGCCCTGGACGGGATCGGCTTTGACCGCACATCGACGGGCTCGGACGCGGTTGCGCAGTACGCCCCGGCAGTCGCCAACCGATTCGGCGATGTCGCGACCTGTCCCGAGAACCTCCTGCTGTGGTTCCATCACGTGCCGTGGGATCACCGCATGCAATCCGGCCGGACGTTGTGGGATGAACTGTGCCTCCACTACCAGCGCGGCGTGGATACCGTGCATGGCTGGCAGGGATCCTGGGCTGCGCTCAAGGGGCTGATTGACGAGGAACGCTTCGGCCACGTGGAGGCGCTGCTGGCCCGCCAGGAGCGCGACGCCCGTTGGTGGCGCGACGCGTGCCTGCTCTATTTCCAGACGTTCTCGAAGCGGCCGCTTCCGGCCGGCGTCGAAGCGCCGGAGCACGACCTTGCCTTCTACGAGGGCATCCAGCTCAACTACGTCCCCGGCGCGGGCGGCAAAAAATAGGACCGGCCAGCCGCCGTCGGCTTTGCCGGCGCGGCGGGGCCGCGTCAAAAGAAGCCTGAAGGCATCGCGCCAGAAATGACGCTCTCGCCGGGGCGACAGCGCTATCCTGCGTAGCTGTAGGTGGATTCCCACCACGGCGACTTCGGACTCTTCGTCACGCCTGTATCCGGGTTTGCCGCCAGATGTTCAAGCACCTTGAACGCAAGCTCCTCCTGATCCTGCAGGCCGGTCCGGGCCGCCAGGGATTCCACGGTGAATGCGGTTCCGGGCGCAAGGCGCAGCGCCTCCGTCAGCTTCAGCTTGAGCGCGATGACTCCGCCTGCGGCCTTCTTGCCCGCCTCGACCCCCGGTTGGTGATAGGCGTTGATCCCGATGAGCGAGGCGTAAAGCCCGACGACGCGTTCGTAGAGCGCGATGAGCATGCCCACGGTGCGGGGGGACACTTCCGGAATCGTCAGCGTGACGGAATACCGGTTCTTTTCGCTGAGGGCGTCGCGGGTGCCGAGCAGGAAGCCCTGCAGGTAATCGCCGCTCGTGAGTCCGCCGGCCTCGACATCCATGCCCGGGCCGGAGCGGTCGCGGAGGACTTCGATGAACGTGACAAAGAAGTTGTTCACGCCCTCCCTGAGTTGCTGCACGTAGGCATGCTGGTCGGTCGAGCCCTTGTTGCCGTANNGACTCCATGACGAGCTGCTGGAGGTAGCGCGAGAACAGCAGGAGGCGGTCCTTGTACGGCAGCACGACCATGTCGCGCGAGCCGCGGCCGTCGGTCGCCCAATACCATGCGGCCGCCAGGAGTGCGGCGGGGTTTTCGCTGAGCGAGGGAACGCGCGTGGCCGCGTCCATCGCCGCGGCGCCCGCGAGCATCGGGTCGATCTTGATGCCCTGCAGCGCGGCCGGCAGCAATCCCACTACGCACAGTTCGGACGTGCGGCCGCCGATCCAATCCCACATCGGAAACCGGGCGAGCCAGCCTTCCTTCGCGGCAACCTGGTCGAGCCTTGAGCCCGCGCCCGTCACCGCGACGAACTGCTTCGTATAATCCAGGCCGGCGGCTTTGAATGCGGCTGCCGCCTCCAGCATGCCGTTGCGCGTTTCGACCGTCCCGCCGGATTTCGAGATCACGACGACAAGGGTCCGGCGCAGCTGGCTGCCGATCTCCTTCAGAACGAGGTCCATTCCGTCGGGGTCGGTGTTGTCGAAAAAGTGGACGCGCATCTTGTCCCGGCCGGCCTTGAGGCGGCTGAGCGCCTGGCTGACGAATTGCGGGCCCAGCGCGGAGCCGCCGATGCCGATCACGAGCAGCTCGCGAAACTTCCCGGCGGGGCCGGAGATCTCGCCCTTGTGGATCTTCGCGGCGAACGTCTTGATCGAGGCGAGGGTCGATGTGATGGCCTCAGCGAGCTCCGGGGTCGGCGCCAGCTGCGGCGCCCGCAGCCAGTAATGGCCGACCATGCGATTCTCGTCTGGATTCGCGATCGCCCCCTTCTCAAGTGCGTTCATTGCGGCGAACGCCTCCGCGAACCTCGGCTCCATCGAAGGGAGGAACTCGTCCGGGAACGGCATGCGGCTCAGGTCGAGCGAAAGACCGAGCGCGGGATATTGGTGGCGGTGCTGTTTGAATCGTGACCAGGACATGGGAAAAAGAAGATGAACGGGCAGCAATAAGGAGGGGCGGCCGGACAAAGTCAAAGATGGCGGTGAACCGCGTTCGTCCGATCCTTCGGATTGCACTCGCCGCTCCATCGCGGCACGATCGTTGCCCCGTCATCCGCGGGGCCGAATTATTGATGCCCTCTCACCCTCTCCAACGCCTCAGCGCCCGCGCCTTCTCCGCCGTCCGCCGCCTCCTCGCCGGCGGCCGCATCTGGATACAGGCGCGTCCGCGCCTCTCGGCATGGTTCTATCCGCACGGGCGGCACGGGCCGAAGCCGGGCTATAGCGACTACAACCGCCGCATGTTCGCGGGTTTTCACGAGCAGGAGCGGATGCTTGCGGACAAGCGCCGCATGGCTTTCTACCACGCCGCGATAGACCGCCACGTCAGGCCGGGCGATCGCGTGGTGGATCTTGGGACGGGCACCGGCATCCTTGCCGCGTGGGCCGCGCTGCGCGGGGCGGCGCATGTCTACGCCATCGATCACTCCGACATCCTGGCGCAGGCCCGCGCGCTTGGGGCGGCGAATCACATCGAAAATGTGGAGTACCTCGCGACGCACAGCAGCCGTTTTGCCGTTGCGGAGCCCGTCGATGTGATCCTGCACGAGCAGATGGGCGACTGCCTTTTCGATGAGGGCATGGTGGCGAATGTCATCGATCTGCGCGAACGCGTGCTGAAGCCCGGCGGCCTGATCCTGCCGAGCCGGTTCGAGCTCTATTGCGAGCCGGTCAAGATCAACGACGACCGGCTCGTGCCGTTTATCTGGGAGCTCAACCTGAACGGTTACGACTACGCATGCCTCGAATCGAGGCGCCCCGGGGCCCCGGCCTATTATCATCTCGCGAGCAGCGACCTGAACCTCGTCGAACACTTCCTCGGCAGGCCGGAGCCGGTGCTCTCGATCGACCTGCACACGCTCAAGGAGGCGGACCTGCCCCGCGAGATCGCGTTCACGCGCACGGTCGTGAACGCCGGACGGATGGACGGCTATGCGGTCTTCTTTCGCGCGCGGGTGGACGACGATCTGGTCCTGAGCACGAGTCCGCTGGACCCCTGGCGCGCGCCGCATTGGGGATTCCGCATCCTGCGGACCGGGCGTTGCGAATTCGCGGCGGGCGACGTGATCGAATGCCGGCTCACCGCGGGCAGCTGGCACGACATCGATTCGTGGAATTGGAAGACGCCGCTTGCTACTTGCGGAGTTCGCGACGAAAATAAGGAACGCCCTCGGGGAAACTAACATTCCGAAGGTGAGACAACTCAACTAAGGAAAACCCACCATGGGCGACAGATCTCCGAAATCCGTTCAGAAACAGACAACGCAAAAGAATTCGAAGGCCAGCGCAGTCACAAAGAAGAAGCAGGCGCTGATTGTCTCGAAGCAGGCGGTGAAGGCAAAGGCCTCCGCGAAGAAGAAGTAAGGGACTCCCCTCGTTCGGAGGATCGTCCTCCGTGGCTGTCCGCCTGGAAGCCGTGGCCGGAGGTGGAGTCAAAAGCCTGTGCGCAGCGGGCAGGAGATCAGCGCGGCGGAGGGTAATCCGGTCGCCTGCAAAAGGCCCGGTCAGGCCAGCGATTTCACCAGGATCTTCGAATTCCTGCCGTTCTCCTCGTAGCCTTTCAATCGGGCCTCGGGCAACGCGGACTTCTCGGCCTCGGTGAACTCGCAGGACGAGATGAAGAACGAGTAGCTCTGGGTCGACAGGGCGAGGGCGGTGGTCGCCCCCCGTTCCTTTGCGACCAGACAGGCGTAGTTGACCATCTTCCGTCCGATGCCGCGGTTCTGGTAGAACGGCAGCACGTAAAGCGAGCCCACCTCGGCTGTCTGCGGCATGTCCGGGAAGAAGGTCAGCGACACGCAGGCAATGAGGTTTTCGTCGATCTCGAACACAAAGAACTGGTCGATGTTCTTCTCGATGGCCTGCTGGGTGCGATAGACAAGCTCCTCGCGCTTCACGGCGTGGCGCGTAAGGTTGTAGATGAGACGCACATCGCGGCGGGTGGCCCTGCGGATCTGCTGGTAGTCGTTTCCGTAAATCAGCGTTCCCACGCCCTCGTTGGAGAAGATCTCGTT
>PMKA01000145.1 GCA_003157575.1 Opitutia bacterium | reverse complement strand
GGTGGTGGCTTGTTTTTGTGAGTTTTGGCGCCTTTTCGTGGCCACCGCTCCGGCGCTCGGATCGGGCTTATTCAGCTTTCTTGGCGGCCTCAAGCGCTTCGGCGAACTGATCTGCCAGGTGGCGTTGGATTCCCAAATACTGCTGCAGCAGCAATAGACGGTCCTTCTTTTTCTGGACCGTCTCCACACCTTGGACCCTGTCGCTTCCGATCGCGCTATACTCCAGGAAAATGCCCATGGAGGTGCGTTCCAGCTCTGTGTACAGACCGACGGCTTCGTGCATCTCGGCATACCGCATCACTTCCGTCGGCTTCATGTGCGCCAACGCACCGGTCGAAAGCGCCGTCTCCCAGCTGGTGCTCCCGAAGAAATAGAAGCTGGGCGCTATCCTCGCAGCCTTGCACCTGCGGCAGTAGGACTTTCCGCGAGGGTTTTGGAGATCATGCCCAACGTGGCATCGAGGTTCTGCGTCTCGGCTTTGAGGTGCGCCAGGTTCTGATCGATATCGAGCCGGAAATTCTCCCGCGCCTCCCGCACAAGCTGGCGCTCGTGAGACCGTTCCCTGATGCCGTCGAACCAAAGCGCAATCAGTATCCCAATTGTGACGATGACGATATGGACCAGGAACTCCCTGAAGGTCTTCAACGGATGATGAGGGGCGTGAATCTCCATAAATCTCAATGGCTGCGGTAACGATCTTCCATGCCGGGCACACGACTGCCGCGGTCGAACGGACCGGATACCGGCGTCGGTGGCGGCAACGGGCGTGTGCCTGACATGCGGGTGTCCAGGGGCAGAAAGTGCGCGATGCAAGAATCCAAAACCGTTCCTCCCTCCGTTCTCTCCGTTGCCTCCTGCTAAAAGATCACGGCTTGGTGATCGGATCTTCAATCGAATACAGCGTAACGTCCTTATTCTACTAATTGCATGTGATGATATCCTACTATGGCGAAGGGGCTTCCCACGAGATCCGTTTGACGGCTGTTTTCCCGGCGGCCAGCCTGCCCGGCTTATTGAAAGAATTTTCCCGGATTCCCGCCTTCGCTCGGATGTGATTCAACCTCGCCTTCTTCCTTTACCCCACGTCTTGCCGCTGGAAGCGGCGCCGTCGACGAGTGATTTCTCTCCCGGCGTCTCGTTTTGGGCGGCCTCGGAGAGGCTTCGGGTCTCCAGCTGGAGAGAGGGTTTGCGCAACCGCCTCAAATTCTGGCTGCGCGCGTGGATCTGGCGCCGGCATACCCGCGCCTGGCTTGCGCGTTTGGTGCAGGCCGACCTTGCGCCGTTGTGGACGGCCCACCCACGGCTCGCGACGAAGCTGCAGCGTCCCTACATCTGCGCCGCGTGGCCTGTGCCTGTGCGGCTCGCCGCTCTGCTTGGGCATTACGATCTGTTCGCCCGCCTGTTCGCGCCCGAAGCCTGCCTTGCCATTTTTCGCGACGGCATCCGCCTGGTGCACCTGACCAACCTCGATCCGGACGTGCAGCTGGACGTGCAACTGATTTACCGTGACCAGTTCGAAAAGGAAGGCGAACTCACGCTTGCCGTTCTGGATGTCGCCACGGGGTTGAGGTTGGCGGGCATCACGTTCAGCCTTGTTCGGAATGGCGGGCAATGCCTCATGGTCATCGGCGGCCTGCAGTCCAACCCCGATCCGCGCACGCGCGAACTCATCCACGATGCCGCAAAGGCGATGCATGGCCTCCGCCCGAAGGCGCTCGCGTTCTGGTGCCTCCAGCAGCTCACGGCCCCGTGGCAGATCGCGCAAATCCAGGCCGTGGGCGACCAGCAGCACATTTACCGGCACCGGCATAAGCGTCGCGTCATCCCGACCTGCTACGACGAATTCTGGAGGGAATGCGGCGGCAGGGAGCTGCCCGGCGGCGGCAGCTGGGAACTCGCGCTGCAATTTCGCCCGCGATCGCGCGAGGAGTTGAAGCCGAGCCGCCGCAAGGCCTACGAGCGACGTTACCTCATGCTTGATGCATTGCGTCCAACGCTGCTTGGGGCATTCGCAGCATTGGCTCCGGGCGGGCAGGCGGCTGCCGCATTGGCCGCCGGACCGGTCGAATTCGATTGCTCCGTTCGGGAAAACGCATCGGAACCGCCAACGGCCCCGGATCTCGCGAACGGGATTTCAGCGACCAAGTGCGGCCCAGACCTGTTTGCAACAAGAAGCTCGCAAAAACCACGAGAATTCGACGAGCGAATCCTCACAGGAGCTCGCAGTGTCAGCAGAGAGGCGACACGAGGGAAACGTTGAAAAGCTGAGGCCACTCGCTCACGCTCGCAGCTACGGCGACGGGGAGTCGGAGCCACTCGCTCACGCTCGCAGCCACGGGGAGCCACTCGCTTACGCTCGCAGCCACGTGGAGCCACTCGCTCACGCTCGCAGCCACGGGGAGCCACTCGCTTACGCTCGCAGCTACGGGGAGCCACTCGCTCACGCTCGCAGCTACGGAGAGGAAGCCTCAAGTGCCGAATGGACGTTTTTGCATCGGCTTTCCGGCGGGGCGGTGACAATCTGCCTGTATGAAGATGAGTCCCAACCGCCGGGATTTTTTGAAGGTGGCATCTGCCGCCGCCGCCGCCGGCCTGCTCCCTCCCACGGCCCTGCGAGGCGCCGAAGCGCCCGCTGCTGCGAAGAAGCTCCCCCGCTGGCGGGGGTTCAATCTTCTCGAGAAGTTCATCGCCCAGATGGACAACGATCCGTTCCGCGAGGAGGATTTCGCGTGGATCGCCGGATGGGGGTTCAATTTCGTGCGGCTGCCGATGTCCTACCGTTGCTGGTCGGATCCGAAGAACTGGCGCGAATTCCGCGAGCCGGTGCTCAAGGAGATCGATGCGGTGGTGGCGCTGGGCCGCCAGTACGGCGTCCATGTCAACATCTGCTTCCACCGGGCTCCCGGCTACTCCGTCGATGCGTCCGTCCCCGAGCCGTTCAACCTCTGGACCGACGCCGAGGCGCTCGAGGCGTGCGCCCACCACTGGCGTCATTTTGCCCGGCGTTATCGAGACGTGCCCGGAGAGGCGCTGAGTTTCGACCTCATCAACGAGCCAGCAACGCTTTCGCCGGCCAGCGACGTCTGGGTCGACGACGCGATGTATGCGCGTGTTGTGCGCGCGCTGGTCGCCGCGATCCGCGAGGAGAGTCCCGCGCGGCCGATTGTCGCCGACGGCCTGGTGTGGGGGCGCGTGCCCGTGCCGGAGCTGGCCGGCCTCGGGATCACGCAGAGCCTTCACGTCTACGATCCGATGCCCGTCACCCACTGGCAGGCGGGATGGGTGCAAGGATCGGACCAGTGGCCGCGGCCGACGTGGCCGCTCGCCGTTTCAGCGGAGACGGCGGCGCGCGACCGGGCGGATTCCGCAAGTCTCCGCGCGGCCATGCACGCCAATCCGATCGCGATCCGGACCCTCGACCGCGTCGACCCGGGCGCGGAGTGGAACCGTGCGCGGCTCGACAGCCAGCTCTTCCAGGGGTGGCGGGAAATTGAGGCGGCGGGCGTGCCCGTGCACATCGGCGAATTTGGCGCCTTCAACAAGACGCCGCATCCGGTGGTGCAGGCGTGGATGGGAGACTTTCTCTCGTTGAGCAAGGGCGCTGGCTGGGGCTGGGCGCTGTGGAATTTTCGCGGCGACTTCGGGGTGCTCGACAGCGGCCGGACCGACGTCAAGTACGAGAACTTCCACGGGCACAAGCTCGACCGCCGGATGCTGGAGCTGCTTCAGGCGTCGTAGATCCCCGCAGAATCCGGTTGCCTGGCCGCCCGGACCGGAGCGTAGTTGCGGGCGATGAAAGTCGCGTTTCTGAGCGGCACGAGCATCGTCAACAGCAGCCTGTTCGCGGCGTGGGCCGTCCGGACAGCCGACACGCCGTTCGGGCCGGTGACGTGCAGGCAGCGCGGCGATTTCGTGCTCGTCAACCGGCACGGCTGCGGCACACCCCTGCCGCCTCATTCCATCAACTACCGGGCGAACATCCGTGCGCTCGCGGACCTCGGGTTTCGGGACGTTGTTTCGCTCAATTCCGTCGGCTCGCTTAAGGCCGGGCTGCCGCCGGGCACCGTGGTCTCGTGCAGCGATTACGTGTGCCTCCAGCAGGGGCCGGCGACGTTTTTCGACACGGAGCTAAAGGGCGGGGAGCCGGGCATCGCCAACAACCTCATCCCGCTGCTGGTCGCAAAGCTCGCGCCGGAATTCGAGATCAAGACCGGGATGGTCTATGTGCAGATGCAGGGGCCGCGGTTTGAGACCAGGGCCGAGATCCGGATTGTGCGGGAGTGGGGCGACGTCATCGGAATGACCGCCGCGCACGAGGCCGATCTTTGCGTCGAGGCGGGTCTGCGCTACAACAGCCTTGCGATCGTCGACAACTTTGCGAACGGGCTCGATGGAGGCGGGATCGATTTCGACCGCTTCAGGGACTGCGTGAGATCCAACCAGGAGAAGGTCGACCGCCTTTTTGCGCGGATGCTGGAGATCCTTCAATAGAGTCGACGCCAACGGGCGCAGCCCGTTGCTTATTCTGATTCGCGTTCAAGATGAGACGAACCAATGTTCCTTGTAGGAGCCTGCTTGCAGGCGATTAGGATCGTTCGCGTGGTGACAACACACTGAATCGCCTGCAAGCAGGCTCCTACATCCTGCCAATTAGTCTCATCATGAACGCACGTTAGAATTAGCAGGAACCTGGCGGGTCGCGCCGTCAGATTCCTGGCCGGTCGCCGACCCCGGCCGCGCGCAAACGCGCGAGGAATGCGGGCACGGCGACATCGCCTTCTGGCGGGGCCCACGACGCGAACGTGGTGCCGTGCGCCGGATCGTAGGGACCTTGTTTCACCTCGAAGAACACGCCATCGTCCTCGACAGGCAGCCATCCGTGCCAGACGCCCGCTTCGATTTCGAAGCCCAGGGCGTCGCGGGATTTTCCCAGACGGATTCTCCCGGTGATCACGCCGGCGTCGTCGAAGATGAACACATCGAACGCGCCCTGCAGCACGACGGCGCACTCCCACCTGATCTCATGCCGGTGGGGACGGAAATAGGTGTCGAGCTTTGCCGCGACCAGGAGGCGCTGCACCGGATCCTCCGGAACCGGATGGAGATTGAAGTTGGACCGCCGCCGGCTGACCGCGGTGGCCCGCTTGATCAATCCGTCGATGAGTTCCTGGTTGATGAGTTTCATCGTGGGTTGACCGGCATATTCTTGGGCGCAGCCAACGGTGCAACAACAAGCGGAGTGGTGCTTTTGAACGGCTCCAACAGCCTCGCCGAAACCGATGCTGCTCCGGCGCACCTGTGTCCGGTCTGTCTGCGCAAATTGCAGTTTGCCGTGCAGTTCGACCCGATGGTTCGCTATCGGGAGCTGTCCCGGTTCTATCACCGGCATGGGTGGGCGGACGAGGCGGCGTGGGCCGACAGGCAGCTGGCCAAGGGCGGTGCTGCGGGAAGTCAGCAGCAACCAAAAGAATCGTCGCGGCATGTCTGTGCCGGTGCGGTTGGCAGGGAGCTGTCGGCCGGAATCGGGCGCGGGGCTTTCCTTCCGGAGGGGAGTGTGTTTTATTGTCGGAAATCATGAAGACCATCGGCGTCATCGGACTTGGGATCATCGGGGGCACGTGGGTGAAGCACTACGAAGCCGCAGGTGTGCTGGCCGGTTGCTGGAACCGCACGCCGCAGCCGGACCGGCCGCATTGGAAAGACACACCCGGGGAGGTGGCGGACGCCGCGGATGCCGTCCAGATCGTCGTGGCCGATCCTCCGGCGGTCCAGGGCGTGCTGGACCGGATTCTGCCGAGGCTGGGCCCGGGCAAGGCCGTCATCCAGTCGAGCACGATCGATCCGGACGGCAGCGACCGCTTTCGTGCGCAGGTGGAGGCGCGCGGCGCGGGTTACCTGGAGGCCCCGTTTACGGGGAGCAAACCCGCCGCGGAGCAGCGCAAGACGGTGTTTTACATCGGCGGGCCGGAAGGGTTGTTTGCGGAATTGCAGCCGCTGCTTGCGCTTGTGTCGGAGAAGCGCCTGTTCATCGCGGTCGAGTCGCGGAAGGCGTCGGCGCTCAAGCTCGCGATGAACCTCAACCTTGCGGTGATGCTTGAAGGCCTCTGCGAAGCGCTTGTGTTTTCGAGGCGCGCGGGGATCGACGACGAGGTGTTTTTCTCCGCGCTGGCGCAGAATGTGGGGTGTTCGGGCCTCTCGAAGCTCAAGGAGCCGAAGCTGCGGTCGGGGGATTACTCGCCCCAGTTTTCGGTGAAACACATGCAC
>PMKA01000035.1 GCA_003157575.1 Opitutia bacterium | reverse complement strand
CTGGGACGGGGTGGAAACCACCGCCAGAATTTGGGAGATTGATCCCGACCTCCAAATCGTCATCTGCACCGCTTACTCGGATTATTCCTGGGACGCCATGATCGCCAAACTGGGGCGGTCGGATCGTCTGGTCATCCTGAAAAAACCGTTCGACGGCGTCGAAGTCCTGCAACTGGCCAATGCCCTGACGGAGAAATGGCGGCTGCTCCAGCAGTCCCGACTGGCCGTGACCGGCCTGGAACAGACGGTCCAAGAGCGAACGCGGGAGCTTCAGGAATCTCACACCGAAGTGGAAATGCTGCTGGCTTCCATCACCGCCGCCATCATCGGCCTGGATACGGAACAAAAGGTGACGCGCTGGAACCGCGCGGCGGAATTCCTCTTCGCCATCCCCTCCGCCCAGGCCCTGGGCCGCCCGATCGGGGAATTGGATTGGAAACTGGATTGGAAACCGGTTGGTCAGGCCCTCAGTGAATGCCGCACCAGCCGGGCGCCCGTCGAATTGCCCCATGTTCCCTATCGACGCGCGGATGGGAATGAAGGCTTCATCAATCTCACCTTGACGCCCAGCCAATCGGGCGACAAACAGCATCTGGACGTGATTTTGCTCGGCACCGACACCACCCAACACCATCGGCTGGAAAGCCAGCTTCGTCAGGCGCAGAAACTCGAAACCATCGGCCAGCTCGCCGCCGGGGTGGCCCACGAAATCAACACCCCCACGCAGTACATCGGCGACAACACCCGCTTCCTCCAGGACTCCATCGGGAGCATCGCCGGCGTGTTCCAAGCTTATGAACGGTTGCTGAACGCCGCCCAGAGCCACGCCGTCACGCCGGAATTGATCGCCCAAGTGGTGGAAGCCCGCGCCGCCAGCGACCTGGATTATCTCTTCGAGCAGATTCCCGCCGCGATCAAGGAAACCCTCGAAGGCGTCGAACGCGTTACCAAGATCGTCCGGGCCATGAAGGAATTCTCCCACCCGGGCGGCAAGGAAAAGGCCGCGTCGGACTTGAACAAGGCAATCGAGACCACGGTCACCGTGGCCCGCAACGAATGGAAATACGTGGCGGAAGCGGCCACAGAACTTGACCCCGAACTGCCGGCAGTTCCGTGCGTGCTGGACGAATTTAACCAGACAATCCTAAACCTGATCACGAATGCCGCGCATGCCGTCGGCGCCGCCAACACCGTCACAGGCAGAAAGATGGGGCGGATCGTCATTCGCAGTCGACGGGAAGGAGATTGGGCGGTCATCGAGGTCGAGGACAACGGCATCGGCATACCGCCGGAAATTCAGAGCCGGATCTTCGAGCCGTTCTTCACGACAAAGGGAATTGGCGAGGGTACCGGTCAGGGGCTGTCGATCGTCCGCAACGTCATTGTCAAGGGGCACGGCGGGAAAGTCGATTTTCTGACCACTCCAGGGCAAGGAACCACGTTCAGAATCTCGCTTCCGATCAAGCACGTGGTCGAACCCACAACCGCCGCCCTGCCGGCACCGACACCCGCTCCGGCGGCCTCATCATGAACGCAGCGCCTCTGAGTCGCATCCTCTTCGTCGACGACGATCCCAACCTGCTCGCCGCGCTTCAGCGCACCCTGCGCAAGCGCTTCATTTTCGACACCGCGCTCAGCGGCGCCGACGCATTGCAGGCGGTCGATCGCAGCGGACCGTACGCGGTGATCATGGCAGACATGAGCATGCCGGGAATGAACGGCGCCGAATTGCTCGAAAAGATGCGGGAGCTTTTCCCCGACACTGTCCGCATCATGCTCACCGGCAATGCCGATCAGAAGACGGCCGCCGACGCGGTGAACCGGGGGGAAATCTTTCGTTTTTTGACGAAACCGTGTCCGCCCGAAACCCTGGTTCCGGCGCTCGAAACGGCAATCAAGCAGTATGAGCTGTTGCACACGGAGCGCGAACTGCTTGAAGGCACGCTGACGGGCAGCGTCAAAATCCTTGCCGAGGTACTCGGGATGGTGGCTCCCGACGCTTTGGGCCGCGGCCAGCATCTTCGCGAGTCGATGCAGCGGCTTGCCCATTGGGTCGGCGCAAAACCGGTGTGGGAGTTGGAGGTGGCGGCGCTGTTGTCGCCTATCGGATACGCGGCCCTGCCGCCGGTATTGCTGCGGAAACTCACAACCGGTTCCGACCTGACGCCGCAGGAGGCGGCCATTGTGCGCCGCGTGCCCAGGACGGGCCACGATCTCGTCGCGTCGATTCCCCGGCTGTCCGGGGTCGCGCAAATCGTACTCTATCAGAACAAGCATTTCGACGGAGGCGGCTTCCCGGCCGACGACCTCCTCGGCGAGGNNCGGCAGACGCGCCGGTACGGGCGCTGTCGGTCGGCCTTTTGCAGACGGGCCAGGTTGTGGTTTCGGATATCCAGACCCCTTCGGGGTTGATCCTCGTCACTGCCGGCAACCGCCTCACCGATATGACCATTCAACGGCTCCGGAACCATTGTGAATTGAACGACGTCAGCGAGCCGGTGCTCGTCCAGGATGCCGCCACGGTGGCGGTGCCAGCTGTCGCCAGGTGACCGGATCGTCGCCTGCGGGAACGGATCAGGAACAGGGCCTTGTGGTTTTGGGCCGCCGGACAGGTCGGGTTGACCCGGTCCGCCTGC
>PMKA01000368.1 GCA_003157575.1 Opitutia bacterium | reverse complement strand
CCACCTCATGCTCCGCATCCTCACTATGAGCGTCCGGATGGAAGTTTCCCGGATGACCGCCGGACACCGCGGGGTTTTTCTCGATGTCGCCGCCGCGATCGCCGAGATCGGCGGAAAGATCGCCGCCGACACCGAGGCGGCGTTCACCCGCATCGAGGATGGGATTGCCGAGGCCCGCGTCGAGCGCCGCCATCTAAAGGACCTTGAGCAGAGCCTCCTCGGCCGCGCCCAAAGCAGCATCAAGCGGATCGAGCATGAACTCGAGGCGCTGAAGAGTTCGCTCCGTCCGTGCGTCGCGCAGAGCCACAACGTCGCCGAGCTCTTCTCCAAGGTCGGCCCCGCGACGCTGTGCACGCTCGCTTCGCTTCAGCACCAGGACATCGTCCGCCAGCAACTCGAGCACGTCGGGGCGGGATTCGAAGACATCCGCCGGCATCTGTGTGACGACGGCTCATCCGGCAGTCCGCAGGCCAGGCTCGAGCGCGGCTACGTGCACCACGCGGCTGGTGTGCAACAGGCCCACCTCAACGCCGCCCGCGCTGAGATCGAAAATGCGGTGTCCGAGGTGACGTCGGGACTGCAGGCGTTGCAGGCGATCGGCGGCCAGCTGGCCGGGCAGTTCACCGCGATGGAAGCCGCCGGCCGGGCTGCCTTCCAGGATTGCCAGGTGGCCCCGATGTTCCGGGAGGAGATCCGCCAACTCGGACTGATCGCCGACATGAGCGAGAGCGCCAACGGCAAGATCTCCCTGCTCGTCGAGCGGATAGCCGGCGTCGTGAGCGTCTTCTCGAAGGAGATCTCCGGCCATGGGCTCGACGTGAAGATCGTCTCGCTCAACGCCCAGATCGCGGCCGCGCACCTGCCTTCCGCCGATGCGCTGAACAAGCTGGCCGAGGAAACGAGCTCAATCTCCGCGGAGAACGAACGGCTGACGCGCGACCTCATCGCCGACCTGCAAACGAGCCTTGACGCATTGGTCGTCGTCAAGGGCGACGCCGATGAGTTTCTCGGCATCATCACCCGGGAAAAGGGCGAACTCGAAAGGGGAGTCGTGGTGGTGTGCGACAAACTCGCCCGCCTGGGGGAACACGTCCAGACCCGCACTGCGCAGGCGCGGCTGGAATTCGAGGCCGCCCATCGGGAAACCGGCGCGTTGCTCGATGGCCTCGCTTTCCCCTCGCTGGTCGCCAGTTGCTTCGATCCGGCCGAACGCCTGTGCGCAAGCCTCCTTGCCGCGACCGAGCGCTACGCGAGTCCCGACGATTTGAGCGCCGCAGCCTCGGCCCGGCTCGATTCGCACCGGGGGCGCTACACGATGCACAAGGAGACCGCCACGCATGCCGCCGCGCTCTCCGGGGTCGCTGCGCCCGCTGCGGCGGGCGACGAGATCGAGCTGTTTGGCGTCGACGAACCGCTTCCGCCGCCCTCCGCCCCGGCCGGCGCCGGGGCGCACGACCAGGCGCCGGAGCCTCCGGCCCAGCCGGATCGCCTGGCCCCCGCCCCGGCGGCGCCCGCCACCCCCGAGTTCGGGGACGGCATTCAGCTGTTTTGAAGCGAGCGGATCTCGGCACCATGAACAACGCGCGCATTCTGATCGTCGAGGATCGACCCCTTGTGGCACAGATGCTTGAAATCTGCCTGCGAAAACTCGGGCACGAGATCGTCGCCACGACGGCCAGCGGAGACGAGACCATGATCATGGCCGGAAAGCTGAGGCCCGACCTTGTGCTGATCGATATAAACGTATCCAGCGGATTCGACGGCATCGAGACCTCACGCCTGTTGCGGAAGAACTTTGCCATTCCGAGCGTCTTTCTCACCGGCCATGCCGGAGGCGCCACGTCGGCCTCGGCGAATACGACGGAACCGTTTGGCTTCCTGGTCAAACCCTTCGAGGAGTTTGAACTGCAGACCATGTTGGGGACCGCCCTGCATCTGCGCGCTGTCGAGGCCCGGCTGCTGCAGTTCTCCCGGGCGGTCGAGCAGAGCCCGGCGTCAATCGTGATCACCGATCTGCGCGGCTGCATCGAATACGTCAATCCGCGCTTTACCGAAATCACGGGTTACACCTCGGCGGAGGCCATCGGGCAGAATCCGCGGGTCCTGAAATCTGGCGCGCAGCCGGTGGAGTATTATCGCGACCTCTGGGAGACGATCGTCGCCGGACGCGACTGGCAGGGCGAGTTCTGCAATCGCAAGAAGAATGGGGAACTCTATTGGGAGCTGGCCTCGATCTCGCCGATCCGGAATGACGCCGGCCAGATCACGCATTTTGTCGGGGTCAAGGAGGACATCACCGCGCGCAAGCAGACCGAAGACACACTGCGGGAGAGCGAAGCCCGTTACCGCACCCTGATCGAGAATCTGGGCGAAGGCATTGGTGTCGTGGATTTGCAGGAGCAATTCCTATTCGCCAACCCTGCCTCCGAAAGGATCTTCAGCGTCCCGGACGGCGGACTGGTCGGGCGCAGTCTGCGGGAGTTCACCGAACCCGGGCAGTTCAACAAGATCGCGCAAGAAACCCGGCTGCGCCAGACCGGCGCGACCAACACTTATGAAATCGAAATCATCTGCCCCGACGGCGGAAAACGTACGCTGTTGGTGACGGCAGTCCCGCAGCACGACCGTCAGGGTCAGTTTATCAGCACCTTCGGCGTGTTCCGCGACATCACCGAGCGCAAGCAGGCGGAGATGCAGTCGCTCCAGTCGCGGATACAACTGGAGGATGCCAACGCGCAATTGACCGCCGCGATTGTCCGCGAGCGGGAACTGGCAGTCGCCGCCGATGCCGCCAACCGCGCCAAGAGCACGTTTCTCGCCAGCATGAGTCACGAGCTGCGCTCGCCCTTGAACGTCATCAACGGCGTCGCCGCCACGCTCATCGAGCAAACCGCCGACGCCGGGCAAAAACAGTCGCTGCATCTTGTTCTGGAGAGCGGCGAGAACCTGCTCGGCATCATCGAGGAGATCCTCGACTACTCCGGACTGCAGGCCGGCCAGCCCAGGATCGAGGCGAAATCGTTCGAGCTGCTCGGGATCGTGGCCCAGGTGCTTCGCCTCGCTGCGGAGGGCGCGCGTCGAAAAAAGATAGGCCTCGGCTTCAGCATCGCCGGCGGCCTGCCGGCCTGCGTGGTATCCGACCCGCGGCGCCTCAAACAGGTGCTGCTCAACCTGGTCAACAACGCCGTCAAGTTCACGGACCGCGGCCGGGTCCACCTGCACTGCTCCGCGCGACTGGGGTCCCCCGGCCGATGGCTCTTGAGCTTCGCGGTCAGCGACACGGGACCGGGACTTTCCCCCGCCGAGCTCGCCCGGCTGTTCCAACCCTTTGTCCGGGGCTCCGGCCCCGGTGTGGCCCAATCGTCGGGATCCGGACTGGGACTGGTGATCTCCCGCACCTACGCGAATCTGCTCGGTGGCGATATCGCCGTGCGCAGTCGCCCGGGGCGCGGATCGGTTTTCCGGTGCACCATCGGGGCTGGCGCCATCGGGTCGAGCGTCACCGCATTAACCGCGATCGCGCCGGTGGCATTGCAAGGCCGCCCGGTCCTGATCGTCGTTGAAGACCATCGCCAGCGCCGGTTCCTCGCCGCCACAGCGCGGGCCTGGAAGCTGCAGGCCACGGTTTGCACCGGAGCGGCGGTGACCGCCGCCACACTCGAGGCTGCGGGGCCGTTCGCCCTGGCGATCCTCGATCCCGAGGCCGTGCGTAACCGGTCGGGCGAACTCTTCCGCTGGCTCGCTCCCGGCGCCCCAGGTCACACGGTTCCGGTGGCGTGGTTGCATCGCTGCGACCCGCATCGCCGGCCGGAAACAGCCGCCGCCAGCCTGACCCTTCCTTATCCGATCGAGCTTGGCGAACTCGCCCGCGCGATCTCCCGACTCGCGGGCGCAGCCGGGGCCCCGCCCGCGGCGCCCGCCGCAAACGGATCCGCGCGCCGTGCAGCGCTTGGCGAGCGCATCCCGCTGCGCATCCTCGCGGCTGACGACATCCGGACCAACCGCGAGATGTTGCGTCTGATGATGGGTCACCTTGGCTACAAGTTAACCACGGTCGAGAACGGGGCCGAAGTGCTCGCCGCGATGCAGCAGCATCCTTTCGATCTGATCTTGCTCGATGTGCAGATGCCGGTGATGGACGGCCGCGCGGTGGCCCGTGAGATCCGCCGGTTGCAGCCCGATCCGGCCCGGCGGCCGAAATTGGTCGCAATCACGGCCAGCGCCCTGCCCGGCGACAGGGAAGAATGCCTCGCGGTGGGCATGGACGACTACCTGAGCAAACCGCTCCTCCCCTCGGACATCGAGACCTGCATCCTCCGGCTGTTCCAGCCCCGCCCGTTCGCACGCGTCGGCGGGGCCCCGCGCGCGGAGCCGTCGGCCGCAGAGGCGCCGTGGGTGGACCGCGCGCACCTGGAGAGTGTCGTTCATGGCATGACGCCAGACCAGGCTGCGGATATGCTCACGCACCTGCATGAGACGGTCGCCGAGGACTTCCGGCAGATCCGGCCGCGAGTGATTGCCGCTTGCGAACAAAAGGATCCACGCCGCCTTGCCGAACTCATGCACGGTCTGAAGGGGTGCTTTCTGACGCTGGGCTGGGTGCGCGTCGCCCGGCGGTGCATCGAGGTGCTCGACCAGGCCCGAAAGGGCGAATTCGCGGCCTGGGACACCTTTCCCGCCGAACTGGAGGAGCTCCTCAACCGCTCGACCGCGGGCATGACCGATTATCTCGCCACCATCAAGCCCTTCGGAGGCGTCGCCGAAAGGCCCGAGGCCGCCGCGGAAGCGGACCGGACTTCCGTGCGCCCTTCCTCGGATGGGAGCAAACCTCGGATTCCTGTGAACAGCCTCGTCGAATCCGACTCCGGCGAGGACGGCGGCAACGCAGGCGCTGTGCCCTGGGAACCAAGCCCAACCCGCAAATGAACACCTTTCTGATCGAATCCGAGGGCCCCACGCTCCGGCTATGCCTGCTGGGCGAACTGACGATCGAGCATGCCCGCGAGCTGCACGCAGCGCTCGTCTCTGCGCTGCAACCCGGCCGTACCCTGGCGATCGATGCCTCCGCGGCCACCCGGCTGGACGCCGCCGTCCTGCAAGTGCTTGTGGCCGCCGCCGGAGCCGCCCGCCAGGCCGTCCTGCTCGCGGACTCCCCGGGCTGGAACGACGCATTCCGTCGCTACGCCCTCGCAAATCCGTTTGGCCCTCCAACTCCCTGAAACGCCATGCCTAAAACTGTGATCGCCGTGGATGACTCGATGAGCGTTCGAGAAACCGTCCGGATGACCCTGGAGTCCGTCGGCTACCGCGTGCAAACGGCCGAGGACGGGGTCAGGGGCCTTGCCGTGGCCCAACAGCAGAAGGCCGATCTCATCGTCACCGACCTAAACATGCCGAACATGGATGGCATCGCGCTCATCGCCCGCCTGCGCGCCCTGCCGCAGTACCGGTTCACTCCGATTCTGATGCTGACCACCGAGTCGCAGGAGGACAAGAAGATCGCCGGCCGCCGGGCGGGGGCGACCGGCTGGATCGTGAAGCCCTTCGACCCCGCGCGGTTCATCGCCGTCATCCAGAAAGTCTGTCCCGCCGTATGAGCGCCCCGACTTCCCTGCAATTCGGCGAGATCCAACGCCGCAGCCGCGAGATTTTTCGCGTCGAAGCGACCGACCTCCTCGGCGAACTCGAGGCCGCCCTGCTCGAGCTTGAATCCGACCCGGCGAACCCCGCGCTGATCAACCGCGTGTTCCGGGTCATGCATACGCTCAAGGGCTCGGGTGCAACCAGCGGTTTTCAGGAGCTGTCGGACTTTCTCCATCAGGTGGAGGACGTCTTCAACGCGGCACGGGAGGCGCGGCTGCAGATCAATTCCCCGATCATCGACCTCACGCTCAAAATCACCGATGCCGTCACGCGCTATCTCGCCGCCGCGCCCGCCGATGCGGCGGCTGTGCTCGAAGGAAGCCGCGGCGAGCTGAGCGCCCTGCTCAACTATCTGCCGGCCTCCGGGAAAAAGGCGGGGACCGCCATCGCGGCGCCGCCGCCGCAAACCTGCCTGTTTCGCGTGCGCTTCCAGCCCCGGCTGGATCTGTTCCGCAACGGCAACGATCCGGGGATATTCCTCGACGATCTGCGCGCGCTTGGGCCGTGCACCGTCCGGGGATTCGCCGATGAGATCCCGCCGTTCGCCCAGCTCGACCCCGAGGCCTGCTATCTTCGGTGGGAGATCGAGGTGGCCACCGCGTCTGGCGAAGACGCAGTGCGCAGTGTCTTCTGTTTCGTCGACGGCGAGTGCGACCTCGAGATCGCGCGCGTCGAGACGGTGGAGCCGCCCGCCGCCGCCATCCCTGCGGCGGCCGGCACGCGTCCGTGGTTCATCGAATTTCAGACCACGGAGCGGACGCTCGCCTCGCCGGGCGTCCTGGAGGCGCTCTGGCGGGATCTTGGCCGCTTCGGCCAGGTGCAGGTGTTGTCGGCGCCCCCCGCCGCCGACAGCCACACCCCGCCCGGCGTCTGGCGCCTGCGGTTCGAAACTGCGGCCGACGCCGAGACCATCGCCAGCGCGTTTGTCTTTCTGCTCGATGCACAGCCCCGGGTGACGCTGGAGTCTTTTGCCGCGCCGGGTGCGATTCCCGCGGCTGCGACCGCCCCGGCCGCTCCGGCCGCCCCGCCGACGCCGAAAGCCGCGGCCTCGGCCGCCTCGCGCGGCAGCGGCGAGACCTTGCGGGTGTCGGCGGAGCGGCTCGACCGGCTGGTCAACCTCGTCGGCGAACTCGTCATCCTGCGCTCGCAGGTCAGCAACGCGTGCGCCAAGGCCACGAATCTGCCGGACGGTCTGGCCGGGGCCGCCGAGGCGCTCCAGAGCCTCAGCACGGAGATGCGCGATCTCATCCTGAACATCCGGATGATGCCGATCGAGCAGACGTTCAGCAAATACCGCCGGATGGCGCGCGATCTCGCACGCGATCTGGGCAAGGAGGTGGAACTCGTGGTCGAAGGCGGCGAGACGGAGATGGACAAGACGGTGCTCGATGCCCTGGCGGATCCGTTGATGCACCTCGTGCGCAACAGCCTCGATCACGGGCTGGAACCGGCTGCGGAACGCGAAGCTGTCGGGAAGCCCCGGTGCGGCAAATTGAGGCTGCGGGCGGAGCAGCGCGGCGACCGCGTGGTCGTCAGCGTGGGCGACGACGGCCGCGGACTGGACGCCGAGCGGATCCGCGCCAAGGCGGTCCGCCAGGGGTTGCTCGCCGCCGACGCGCGCCCGACCGAGGATGAGTTGTTCCAGCTGATCTTCCTGCCCGGTTTCTCCACGGTCGAGAAAGTCTCTCAGGTTTCGGGACGCGGGGTGGGGCTGGACGTCGTGCGGCGGCAGGTGGACCAGCTTCGCGGAAGGGTGGAGGTGCGCAGCGAGCGCGGCCGCGGCGCCGAGTTCCGGCTTTCGCTTCCGTTGACCCTGGCCATCATCGAGGGGCTGCTGGTGGAGGTGGATGGCGAGCGTTACGTCCTGCCGCTCGGCATCGCGCGCGAGACCGTCGAGCTCAAGCGGGGACAGCGCGCCGCCAGCAACGGTCGCAATGTGGTGGGATTGCGTGGAGAACTCGTGCCTTATCTGCACCTGCGCGACCTGTTCCTCTTCACCTCCAGGCCGCCGGAGGTCGAGCGCATTGTCATCGTTGAGATCGAGGACCAGCGGCTGGGACTCGTGGTCGACCGGGTGATCGGCAACCACCAGACCGTCCTCAAGTCGCTGGGCTGGATCAGCCGGCGCGTCGAGGTCTTCTCCGGGGCCACGGTGCTCGGCGACGGTCGCATCGCGCTCATCCTCGACGTGCCCGCATTGCTCGCGCACCAGCGCCGGCAAAGCGGCTCCCACAGCGGCCTCAGCATTTGAATCTATTCCACATCCGACCCCATCGCTCCCGAGCATTGTCGCCATGATCCCGACCCAATCCGAATTCCTCGCCGCCATCTTGAAGACTGAACGCCTGGTGCCCGCGCCGCGAACGCTGGCCCAGGCCATGCGGCTTCTGCGCACCCCGGAATCCGACCTGAGCGACATTGCCGAATTGATCAAACGCGACACCGCGCTCGTGGTCGACTTCCTGCGCTGCGCCAACAGCGCCTATTATGCCGTGGGCTGGCGCGTCGCCGCCGTGGGCGAGGCGGTCCAGATCATCGGTTTTCGCGAGAGCATCCGTCTGCTCAACCTCGTGGCGGCCCATCAAACCGCGAATCGCGACCTCGGCAGCTACGGCATCGCCGCCGAGGACTTCTGGGCCGAA
The DNA here is from genome assembly GCA_003157575.1 of Opitutia bacterium. Classification (GTDB taxonomy): domain Bacteria; phylum Verrucomicrobiota; class Verrucomicrobiia; order Opitutales; family Opitutaceae; genus Fen-1467. Next base: position 672 of record PMKA01000368.1, on the reverse strand, counting down.
AGCCTGTTCAGCGGACTCTTCCTGGAACGGCTCGCCCAGACGACCACGGCCTTCGACCCCGGCGAGGCGTACACGACCGGCTTGCTGCGTTTCATCGGCCGGCTGGCGATCGACCAGGCGATCCATGACATCGGTGGCGGCCTTTTTTGGGACGGCAAAGCGCCGCTGGCTTCCTGGGAACTGGAAAATGTGGGCGTCTCCCAGGCTGGCGCCGGGGCGCAATTGCTGCGTCGATGGGAGTTCCCGGACGCCGTGGTGCAGGCGGTGGGAGAGCAGGAACGGCAGGAACTGGATGCGTCCGCCGGACCGCTGGTGCAGGCCGCCCATTTTGCCGCCCGCGTGCTGCCATCGGGGAGCGACAAGTCGTTCATCGATTCGCTGGCGAGCCGGCCGCTCGATTTCCCGGCCGGCCACCCATTCGTTGTCGCCCACCACCTGTCGCCTGCGGACGTGGACGTCGTCCGGGCCGACGCCTACCGCGCGCTGCTGGCCATCCGGGACAATCTGGGCCGCTGATAGGCCGGTGCGCCGTTCCTCGGCGATTCCCCCCATTGTAGGGCTGCCGCTTGCCGGCATGCCAATTTGTGGCGAGGCGGCGAGCGCCCGCCCTACAAAGGCACGGCGACGTGCGCCGGCCCTGTCGATATCCCTCGCCCCTGTAGGGCTGCCGCT
>PMKA01000373.1 GCA_003157575.1 Opitutia bacterium | reverse complement strand
GTCGATGCGCGCCAGATACTGCTCCCTCCAGACGGATTCGGGAACGATGGCGACGTCCACCCCGGCGCGCCGCGCTGAATCAAGATACTCCCGCCAGGAAAGCTGGCGCGGATTATGCATGTTGAAGATGTTGAAACCGCCGCTGGAAAGCGACAGCCGGACGATGGCCTGCGCCAACACATCCACGGGCGTAAACTCGATGCCGCTTAGCCAATCCGGCGCGGCCTTCATCTGCACGCACCCTTTCAGGAGCAGGAGCAGGTGATTGGTTTCGGGGCGGCAGAAGCCGGTCTCGCTTTCGCCCGTGATGTTGCCGGGGCGGAAGATATTTACGTCCATGCCGTTTCCCGCGGCCCGCTCCAGGCATCGCTCGCAAACCCATTTGCCCAGGTCGTAACCGTCCGTGGCAACAGGCGTGTCGTGCGGGTCCACCTCGATCATCCAGCCCTGGTCGTCGCGCGACATGGCGGTGCCGAGCGTCGAGATGAAGTGAAAAGCCTTGCGCCGGCCCGTCGCCGCGATGCGCATCAGATCCAGGGTACTCTGGACATTGGCCAGCCTTAGCCGGCCATAATCGAACATGTGGTGAACCAGGGCGCCGCAATGGTAGATGGCGTCGAGCGTCCCGGTGAGAGTCTCTCGTGTCGAGCCGGTCAGGCCCAGGCCGGGAGCTTCGAGGTCGCCGTGAAGGACCCGCAGCCTCGGCTCCGCGGTCAGGCGGCCCTTGCCGCTGCGCTCCAGCATCCGCGCGAATTTCGCGCGGGCGTCCGCTTCAGTGGCCCCCCGGACCAGGCAATGCACCTCCGCCTTCGTCTCGGCTAGTAGCGACTCGGCCAGATGCAGGCCAAGAAAGCCCGTGACGCCGGTCAGCAGGACAGAATGCGGCTCCCGCGCCGAACCGTCCTGGTTCCACGTCGGGCGGATTTCGGTTTGGGCGTCTTTGAGCGCGAGCGACAGATTGGAATCCGCGCCGGTGGCAGCGGTGCCGTCGATCTGCGCGGCCAGCGACGCGATTGTGGGCTGCGCCAACATTTGAGCGACGTCCACCGCTACGCCCAACCGCTTCTTTACCGCGCCCAACATGCGGACGGTTAACAACGAATTGCCGCCGAGATCGAAGAAACTGTCGTTTATTCCGACGCGGTCGGTCTTGAGCAGTTCCGCCCAGATCTCGGCGAGAACCTTCTGTGTCGGGGAGGTCGGGGCGACAAAATTGGAGCGATCGGCGAAGAGGTCTTGCGGCGTGGGCGGCGGAAGAGCGCGGCGGTCGATCTTGCTGTTTGGGGAGAGCGGCAGGCTCTCCATCGGGATGAAGACCGAGGGCATCATGTAATCGGGAAGCTGCGCTGCCAGGTGGGCGCGGAGAGAGGCGAGGTCCGGCTTCGCGCCGGGGACCATCACAAAGTAGGCGGCCAGCCGCTTCTCCCCGGCGTGGTCATAGGCGGTCACGGCGCAGGCGTGGACCGAACTGTGCGCCGCGAGAACACCCTCAATCTCTCCCGGTTCGACGCGGAAGCCGCGAATTTTTACCTGGGAGTCGGCGCGGCCGAGGAACAAATAGGAGCCGGTTTCCGTCCGGCGAACCAGGTCGCCAGTGCGGTAGAGCCGGAGGTTGCGCCCGGCGCGGCGCTCATCCTCGGTCGTGAACGGGTTGGCGATGAATCGCTCGGCGGTCAGTTCCGCCCGATTGAGATAGCCCCGGCCTACTCCGGCGCCGCCGACATAAAGTTCCCCGGATTCGCCTTCGGGCACGGGCCGGCGGCTTTCGTCCAGAACATAGCAGGTGGCATTGGTCACCGGCCGGCCGATTTCATTGTAGGGGGTTCCTTCAGCGACGACGCACTCGTTGCAGCAGACCGTGATCTCCGTGGGGCCGTATGCGTTGATGAGATTGCGTCCTTGGCGCCAGAACTTGAGCGTTTCTTCGTCGCAGACATCGCCACCCACGGTGAGCCCCTTCAATGAAGGCACGGACTCTCGCGGCATTACGGACAGGACCGCGGGCATGATCAAGGCTCCCGTGATGCTTTGAGCCTGCAGGTAGCGCAGCAGTTGTTCCGGGTCCTTGCGGATCTCATCAGCGGCGATGTGGAGGCAAGCCCCGGACAACAGCGCGGGGAAAATGTCCGCGACCGCCGCGTCAAAATTGATGGAGGCAAACTGGAGCAACCGGTCGTCGGCGCCGATGTCGTGGGCTTTCTGCCAGTGGGCCGTGAAGTTGACCGCGTTGCGATGTTCAATCAAAGTGCCCTTGGGACGGCCCGTTGAGCCGGAGGTATAGATGACGTAAGCCAGATGTTCCGGCCGTTCACCGGGGGCAGGTTGTCGGCCGGGTAGCGGTCAATGACGGCATGGCCGCCGTCCAGCGAGACGACGGCGTAATCGCCTTCGTTCATGAACAGCAGCTTTTCCAGGACGGCGCTCTCGGTTACCACCAGCGGGGCGGCCGCGTCATCCATCATGAAGCGCAGACGTTCCGCCGGATAGGAGGGATCGAGCGGAACATAAGCGGCCCCGGCCTTGAGGATGCCAAGCATTCCCGTGATCATCCCGACTCCCCGG
>PMKA01000339.1 GCA_003157575.1 Opitutia bacterium | reverse complement strand
AGACCGCCGCCAGCCCCGTCCAAATCCGGCGGCACGGCCAGACCAGCTCCAGCCAGAGTTTGTTTGAACAACCAAGGAACGAAGCAACCAAGCCAGCCGGACACTATTTAACTCTCAACCCTCAACCCTCAACTCTCAACCACCTAAACATCTTCGCCGAGCTCGACGTTCCAGTAGGCGAGATCGAGGAAATCTTTCCACAACTCCTTGTGTCCTGCACCGAGCAGCAGGGAGATGACCGGCCGCCACTTGGGCCGCACCGGCTTGCGGATCAGGCGCACCCCGGCCTCATGCGGCAGACGGTTGGCCTTGCGCGAATTGCACTTCACGCATGAACAGACGATGTTGTCCCACGTCGTGCGCCCGCCGTAATGCCGCGGGATCACGTGGTCGAGATTCAATTCCTCGCGCGGAAAATGACCGCCGCAATACTGGCACCGGTTCTTGTCCCGTTCGAACACGTTGTTGCGCGTCAGCTTCAATTCCTTGCACGGAAGCTTGTCGAAAAACGTCAGCAGGATCACGCGGGGCAGCCGGATTGTCTGGCTCACGGTGTGCACCGCCTCGAGCTCGGAAAGCGGCGGGTTGTGGCGCGAGAAATCGACCCAGTCCATCATCGAGAACACCTTGAAGTCGTCCTCGGCGTGATGCACNNACCGCCTGCCACAGGCGATTGAGCACCAGAACCGGTTGGTCGAGCGCGGCATCCATGACGGAGCTGGGAGCTAACCACCGGTCTGAATCCTGTCAAGCAGCGCACCAGGAACCTGTCGGGCTTCGCCCTCCCCGTCGCCGCCAAGGCTCCGACGCGGCCCGTCAGGATTCGGTGGCCACGCCGTAGCTCTCTGAGCGAAGGCGGGCATGTTCCTAAGCAAATGGCTGGCGCCATTGGGACGGACTTATGCGTAGCGGTGCGTGAAAACTAGTCCCGCTTGATCTGTTTGAGATCGGCCATCTCCTCACGGAGCCGCCGGCTCATCGCTTCCGAGGACGGGATTTGAGCCGGACTCTCGGCCGCGCCGGCCTGCCGGATGGATTCAGTCGGCCGGGAGCGGAGCCTCGCCGTCAACGAATGGGCAATCTGCAGCACCTCCTCGCGATCAAACGGCTTCTTCAGGATAAACGTCCGGTCCGATGTCCCGATGCGGGCAAACATCTCCTCCCAGGTGTAGTCCGAATACGCGGTGCAGATGACCACCGGAAGAGACGGGTCCGCCACCCAAAGTTTGGGTGTGACCTGGATTCCGTCCCACCCCGGGGGCATGCGGACATCGACAAACGCAAGCTCGTAAGGCCGTCCCTCCTGGATCGCGTGATACACCCGGGCGAGGCCGGCCTCGCCCTGGTAGGCCGAGTCGATCTCGAACTCGCTTTGCGCCCCGAACGGAGGAGTCGTGCCGAAAAGTTCCGCCTCCTGCGCCTCAAGTTTCGACGTGCTGGTCCGGTCCGCGCACAGGATCTTTCGAAAATCCTCGTGGATTGCCGGATTGTCGTCGATCACCAGAATCCGGTGCTTTGGTTTTGTGGCGGGAAAATTCATTCGGGGGTCTCAGCCATTAATCGGCCTATTCCAGTGAAAACCTCAATCGATAAGAGAGGCTGCGGGATGCCCCGCTACCGCACCCGCAGGGTGTCGCCCTCGAAGGCGAGCCCGAGCGCCGGCACAACCACCGCTTTCCGCGTGCCCTCCTTCCTCACACGCCCCGCCAGCCATGCATCGTACCCGGCGGATCTGGCCGCAGCGACCGTCGCTTCGCCGAGCTCCGGGGCGACATACGCCGCGAAACCCACGCCCATGTTGAACGTCGCGTAGGCTTCGCGAAGTTCGATCGGACCCGACTGCATCAGGAACCTGAACAACGCCGGCTCGGGCCGGGCCGACGTGATTTCATAGACGAAAGGCTCGTCGAGCCGCATCAGCTTCCGCCAGCCGTGGCCCGTGACATGCGCCACGTAGCCGAGCTTCAGGCCGCGCCGCTGGCATTCGCGCACGAACGCCACATAAATGACCGACGGAGCGAGCAGCGCCTCCCCATAGGTGCGTCCATCCCCGATCGGCGTCTCGTAGCCCTGCGGCAGCCGCTCCGCTATCTTCCGGCAAAGCGTGAGACCGTTCGTCTGCACACCCGACGAGGCGAGGAAGACAATTGCGTCGCCGTCGTGCACATCGCCGGTGATGCGCAGATTCTTCGGCGCAATCCTCCCGACCGCAGACCCCGCCAGCACGATCGCAGACGCCTCCACGATCCCCCGCAGTGTCGGAGTCTCCCCTCCTCCCCAGACGGCGCCGGCCTGCCGGCATCCCTCGGCGAAACCCTCCACGAGGCGCTGCGCACGCTGCGCGTCGCCAAACCAGCCGGAATCGCCGACGGCGGCATGCATGGCGACCGACACCGGCAGGGCTCCGCAGGTGACCAGGTCGTTCACGATGGTCGCGACGGTGTCGATGCCGATCTCGCGATAAAAACAACGACCGCCGGCTGCGCGGACCGCGTCCGCCGCTAGGTTCTTGGTTCCGAGCCCCTCCTCGACATGGGCCAGATAATGATCCTCCGCCTCGAGCAGGTAGGCGCTTTCGCCGCGCACATCCGGGGGCTCGCGATAGCCGTGTTCCGCGAGCGCGCCCACGGTCGAACTGGCGGCCCGCTGGCAGGCGCGCTTAAAGGCGTCGAGCTCATCATAGCGAACGCCGGAGGACTCGTAGGAAAGGGCCATGGGGAGAGAAGTCAGGAGTCAGGAGCTAGAATCCAGAAGCCAGGAGCCAGGAGCAAGATTCCTTTGGTCAAGAGAAGTCAAAAAACAGGATCCAGTTTCAAGATTCAGTATTCCGAATTCCGACTCCTGTATTCTGAATTCTGTCTCCCGTCTTCCATCTTCGCTCTTCAATCTTCCTCCTAATAGCTCCGACCCTCGTGTTTCTCGAAATAGTTCACGTAGGCCTGATTCACGACGCGATAGCCGCCGGCTGTCGGATACCTGCCCGTGAAGTACCAATCGCCGGTGTGATTGGGCACGGCCGCGTGAAGATTCTCGACCGTCTGATAGACGATCTGGACCGGCCCGGACCATTCGATATTCCGCGGCAGCACAAGCTCGACGATCTTCGCCGAGATCTGCGCGGCCGTGAACGGTTCGTAGATGCGCCGCACATGGTTGACCATGCTTGCGTTCGGGCTGGCCAGCTCGCGCCGGCACAGGCCGTAGACCTCCGCGAGCAGGTCTCCCTGGCCGCGTTCCTTCAACAGCGCCACCGCAGCCTCGAAGGCGATGAACTTGCCCAATTCCGACATGTCGATGCCATAGCAATCGGGATAGCGGATCTGCGGCGCTGTCGAGACGATGACGATTTTCTTCGGGTTGAGCCGCGAAAGGATGCGGATGATCGAGCGCCGGAGCGTCGTTCCGCGCACAATCGAGTCGTCGATCACCACAAGGTTGTCGGTGGGTTTCACCGAGCCGTAGAAGATGTCGTAGACGTGCGAAGCGAGTTCGTTGCGCCATTTCTCCTGCCCGATGAAAGTGCGGATCTTCACATCCTTGCTGACCACCTTCTCCGCCCGGGGCCAGTTGCGAAGGATGAGGTCGTCGATCACGTTCTCGTCGAGCGTGCCGTTCTTCGCGGCGTCAAGGATGGACTGCTTCACCTCATCGCGCCGCCGCAACCGCAAAGCCTCCATCAGGCCGTAATACGCGACCTCCGCCGTGTTGGGGATGAATCCGACGACGCTGTTCTGAAGATCGTTGTCGATCGCCGCCATCACCTGATCCGCCAGCCGGGCGCCAAGCGCCTTGCGCTCGCTGTAGATGTCAGGGTCGTTGCCGCGGGAGAAATAGATGCGTTCGAACGAGCAGGAGGCGCGCGTCAGAGGCGCGGTAAACGGCGCGCAGACCACCGTCCCGTTCTTCTTGACGACCACGACATGGCCGGGCGGCACCTCACGGACCGATGGTGCGTTCAGGTCGAACACCGTCATCAGGGGGGCGCGCTCGGAGGCAAACGCCACAACTTCGTCGTTCTGGAAGAAATGGCACGGCCGGATGCCGGAGGGATCGCGCGCCATGAAGGCGTCGCCATTGCCGATCATCCCGGCCAGGGTGTAGCCGCCATC
>PMKA01000244.1 GCA_003157575.1 Opitutia bacterium | reverse complement strand
CGGAGGGCAGTAGCTCAATTGGTAGAGCAACGGTCTCCAAAACCGTCGGTTAGGGGTTCGAGTCCCTTCTGCCCTGCCAGCCCACGATTCCAATGAAAAACCCGTTTCGCGCCACGCGCATTTTTACCGGTGAGATGATCGACGAGCTGAAGAAGGCGTCGTGGCCCACGCGCCAGGAGTTGTGGGATTCGACGGTGGTGGTGATTGTGGCCTCTCTTCTCCTCGGTCTTTTCACAAGCATCGCCGACTTCTCCCTCTACCAGTTCGTGGACCTGTTCACCAAGCTGGCCAGCTAACTGCCGTTCTTCATGTCCGCCAAGACTTCAGCGCCTCCGGGCGCCCAATGGTTCGCCTTGCACACCCTTTCGGGCCAGGAAACGAAGGTAAAGTCCTACATTGAGAAGTTCAAGGCCGCCGAGGAGCTCGACGACTCCATTCTCGAGGTATTGCTTCCCACCGAGACCGTGTCCGAGGTCAAGGGAGGCAAGAAATCCAGCAAGGTCCGCAAGCTCTACCCGGGCTACGTGTTCATCCAGATGCGTCTGTACGACGAGGAAGGGCGCGTGATGAACAAGCCGTGGTATTTCGTCAAGGAGGCGGCGGGCGTCATCGGATTCGTCGGCGGCGACCATCCGGCCGCGCTGCGCGAGTCCGAGATCGACGACATCAAGTCGCGGGTCGAGGCCGCGACCGGCAAGGAGGTTCCGAAGGTGCAGTACGAGGTTGGCGAGGACGTCAAGATCACCGACGGACCTTTTATGAACCTGACTGGTCGCATCGATGAGATCGATCCGACCCGCGGAAAGCTCAAGATCTCCGTTTCAATCTTTGGCCGGTTCACCCCGGTCGAACTCGAATACTGGCAGGTCCAGCGAACAACAGACTGACCCATAGATTTTAGCATTTCGGTTTTGGATTTTCGATATCCGCCGGCCTCGCGCGACTCGGAGTCCGCCAAATCGAAACTCGAAAGTCAAAAATCGACAATCGACTCACATGGCCAAGAAAATCTCAGGCTACATCCGGCTTCAACTTCCTGCAGGCGCCGCCAATCCGGCGCCCCCGGTCGGCCCCGCACTCGGCGCGCAGGGCGTCAACATCATGGCGTTCTGCAAGGAATTCAACGCCAAGACCAAGGACCAGGCCGGCATGATCCTGCCGACTGTCATCACGGTCTACGCGGACAAGACGTTCAGCTTCATCCTGAAGTCCCCGCCCGCCTCCATTTTGCTGAAGAAGGCGGCGAACATCGCGAGCGGCTCGGCGAAACCCAACCAGGACAAGGTCGGGAAGGTCACCCGGAAGCAGCTCGCGGAGATCTACAGACTCAAGGCCAAGGATCTCAATGCCAAGACCGAGGAGGCCGGCATCCGCATCATTGCTGGCACCGCCCGCAACATGGGCATCGATGTCGTCGACTGAAACGGGAGCACCGGGGCGTGATCGGGCCGGACGTCCGTATCGGCGCCCTGCCGGGGCCGCCCAATCTATTTTCTAGACAGCCAATCCAACCACCACAACTCGCCGCGGGAGTCTCACTCGGGACGTTCGCACCGCAAGGAGTCAAGCATGGAACAAAAAAGCAAACGTTATCGCAGCGCCGTCAAGGTCGCTGATCTGACCAAGGAGTATCCGCTGAAAGACGCGGTGGAGATCCTCGGCCGCTTTCCCAAGGCCAAGTTCGACGAGACCGTCGAATTCTCCTTCCGCCTGGGCGTCGATCCGGCGCAGGGCGACCAGATGGTGCGCGGAACCACGCCGCTGCCCAACGGCACCGGCAAGAAGGTGCGCGTCCTGGTGTTTACCGACAACCCGAAGGCGGCCCTCGACGCGGGCGCTGATTCGGCGGGCCTGCAGGATCTGATGCAAAAGATCCAGGGCGGATGGATGGAATTCGATGTCGCCATCGCCACCACGGAGGCAATGAAAACCGTCCGCACCATCGCGCGGGTGCTCGGGCCGAAGGGCCTGATGCCCAATCCGAAGTCGGGAACGGTGACCGACGACATTCCCGCGGGGATCAAGGCCGTGAAGGCCGGGCGGGTTGAGTTCAAGATGGACAAGGCTGCCAACGTGGGTGTGGGCATCGGGAAGCGTTCCTTCACCGCGGCGCAGATCCTGGAAAACGCGGCCACCGTCCTCGAGGCTGTGGGCAAGGCCAAGCCGGCTTCATTCAAGGGCCGCTACATCCTCACCGCCACGCTCTCCTCGACCATGAGCCCGTCGGTCAGGATCGCGGGCAGCGAGTACAGCAAATATTAAACCGGGACGCCTTTCATGAGAGCTGAGAAGAAATACCTTATCGAAGAGGTGGCCGGCCACCTTAAGAAATCCGACTACGTCATCCTGGCGAACTACGACAAGATGACGGTGGCCGACGTCGCCGAGCTCCGCAAGCGGCTCGCGCCGCACAGCGCCGAGTTTCACGTCGTCAAGAACAGTTCGCTGCGCGTCGCCGGGCAGGCCCTTAATCTGCCCAGTTTCGACCAGCATCTCGTCGGGCCGACCGCCATCATTCTTGGCGGCAAGAACTCGCCGGGAGTGGCGAAGGTCCTCCGCGACTTCATCAAGGAGAAGCAGAAGATCGTCGTGAAGGCGGGTATTCTCGGGCAGAAGCTGATTTCGCCGGAGGATGTCACCAGGCTTGCGGACATGCCGTCGCTTGACACGCTGCGCGCGCAGTTGCTGGGCCTCCTGCAGCAGCCCGCCAGCCTCTTCGTCCGCGTCGTCAATGCGGTTCCGCAGGGCCTCGTCAACGTCCTCCAGGCCAGGGTCCGCGCCGCCGGAAACAACTGATTCATCCTCGCCGGAGGCGCCGCCGCCGATGCCATCCATCTGAGCCCGTCGGGCCGCCCGGTCAACCCTTCAACCAACACTTTCCCTCGCCGGCGGCCCCGCGCCGCCGTTCAAGGAAAATCCAAATTCAAACGTCGCTGGCTAGGGGATACGTCCCTTAAACGCGTTTTCCGTTCGAAGTCGCTAGTCCGCGACAGGAGATCATCATGAGCAACATCACAAAAGCAGAAGTCATCGAGTGGCTTTCCAGCCAGTCGGTCCTCGAAATCGCCTCCTTGGTCAAGGAGCTTGAAGCCAAGTGGGGCGTCTCAGCCGCAGCCCCCGTGGCCGTGGCCGCCGCCGCCGCGCCCGCCGCCGCCGCCGCCGCACCTGTCGAGGAGAAGACCGAGTTCAACGTGGTCCTCGTCGAGGCCGGCGCCAACAAGATCGCCGCGATCAAGGAGGTCCGCGCGATCACCGGTCTGGGTTTGAAGGAGGCCAAGGATCTCGTCGAGGCCGCGCCCAAGGCGATCAAGGAGGGTGCGTCCAAGCAGGAGGCCGAGGAGATCAAGAAGAAGCTCGAGGCCGCAGGCGCCAAGGTCGAGCTCAAGTAACCGACGATTGGCGATTCCCACCGTACCGATTACATTCAGCCCGGGACAGGCCGTGATGATTCGCGGCCTGTCCTTTGCCGTTGTTTTGTGTCATTCTTGCTAGACGCGCCGTCGCCCCGCGCCGCCGCCGCCGCATTCCGCCTCTTTCACTCAACCGGGAAAATCCATGGCCGACCGCAACCACACCGAGCGTCTCAATTTCGGCAAGCTCAAAGAAGTCATTCCGCCGCCGAATCTCATCGAGATTCAGATCAATTCCTATCTGGACTTCCTGCAGAAGGGCATTCCCGACAAGCAGCGAAAACCCCAGGGCCTTGAGGCGGTGTTTCGCGAGGTCTTTCCCATCGAGTCGTACGACGGGCGCCTGGTCCTGGAGTACGTCTCCTACACGATCGGCGAGCCGAAGCACTCCGAGATCGAGTGCATCCGCGAGGGGATCACTTTTGCGGTGCCGCTTTATGTGAAGCTGCGCCTGCGCGAGGAGGATTTCATCAAGGACGAGGA
>PMKA01000264.1 GCA_003157575.1 Opitutia bacterium | reverse complement strand
CAACGGAGGCCGGAGAAGGCACGAGGATCGAGGAAGGCTGAGCTCTCTGGAAAAGAACCCGCCGGCGCAGCGCAAACGCGGCCAGAAAGAACAGGGCCGTGATCAGATACCGGGTCGAGAAACCCGGGAAGAGGGCGAGCAGTCCCACGAACGCCGCGGACAAGGCAAGGCATGCCCGAGAACCGTTCAAGCCCCAGTTTGCGAAACGGCGGTGCGGCAGCTGGTCCGCATAAGCGCCCGCGCCGGACCGGGCAATCCGGAAGGCAACGAATATTATCGCGGGTAGGGCGGCCAGAAACCCGTATTTCAAACGAACCCACGACACTCCCAGCACAACCGCGAGGTGGCAGGCGAGAGTCCATGCAGCAAATATCAGCAGGCAGGAAAAAACCACCGTGAAAACACGGGCTTCAGTTTTGCCGGCAGGGGAAGCAGAGAGGGGATCGGACACGGAGTTTGAAGGATTGATAGGGACGTCACTCAGCCCCGGGCGAACCCAAAGACGTCGCCTGGCGCCGATCCTGCGGCCATCTTTTTAGGGTAGCGACGGCTGGGATTAGATAGAAAAGACAATCGCCGGCCACGTTGACCAGACGCGTCACGAGAATGGCCGGCAGCAATCTGGATTCGGGCAGAAGTTTCTGGAGCAACAAGAGCAACACAGTCTCCCGTACGCCAAGGCCAGCAGGAGCGCCGGGGGTCACCAAGCCGGCCATCCAAGCGGCGACGTATGCGGCGATCAAAGTCACAAGCATCACAGCATCGCAATGGATGGCGGGGGGCAACAGGAACACAGTACAAGCCGCAAAGACCGATCCGAGCGTCGCAAGGGCTGCCTCGTGCCAGAGGAAGGCGCTGGCGATCGCTTGACCCAATAGTCGCCGAATCACACAGAAGCAACCGACCAGCAATGTCGCAAAAATCGCAGCAGCAATCACCGGCGCGATGCGGATCGTGCAAAGCGGCAGAATCAACGGGACGAACACCGCGCCTGCGGTGAAAACGGTCCCGAGTTCCCAGAGGCACGACTTTGCCAGGGCGGCATCAGGAATCCCTTTGGCTGCGCCCAAAGCCTGTCGACCCAAGAACTGGAATACGTTCCCCGGAACGTACTTTGAGATTTGCGACAGCCCGTAAATAGAGAAGGCCGATTTTCGGGAGACTTGAGTCTGAAGATGGGCAAGAATGCACCGCCAGGCCAGAGCCATCATCAAGCCAGCGCCGAGGACTCCCAGCACCGCTGGCGCGGCACGCATGGCGACGTCAGATCCGCTGATTGTCAGCTGAAGCCGTAGGGAGGGCTGTGTAAGCCGCAATGCAATGAACACGATCCCCGCGAACCCCAGGAACCCACCGACGACATTTCCAACGGCCCTCAATCGAATTTGTTGGGGGAGAGATGAGACTTTGGCTAGCATAATACCACCGCCGAGGGAATCGGCGCCCGCACCGCACGCACATCGAAGAATCGTTCAACAAGACGAGTGAAGCCGCCTTGGGTCCAATGCTGAAGGTGTCCAGGGGTCTTGCCGAGCCGACCCCGAAAGGCCCCTCTGGCAACATTCAACAATCGCCACAGTGGTTCGCAAGGCACATTCAAAATCAGGTGACGGAGAATCCTCATTGGGGCATTGCCGCGAGCACTGCAAGTTGATTCAGCCCGAAGAGAAATCGTCGGTAGACTGCCGTATGAAGCCGAGCGGCCTCAGCTATTTCAGCAAGGCGGCTGCGTCCGAGAAACGTCTTGTGTTCTTTAGCCGCTTGTCGGCTGAAGATTCCCAGATTCGCTCCAATTCGATGGATAGCCGCGGCTGACGGATGTGGCGTGGTCAGAACAACGCGGGATAGTGGCGATGGCGCGAGTCGCGTCGCCAGAGCGCGAAGAAACCTTTTCGGGTCTTCTACATGTTCGATTACGGCGAGCGCCACGATAGTATCGAAGGAAAACTCTCCTGGCATCGGAAGCTCCGATCGGAAGGCGTGATTCGGGTGTTTTGCCCGTGCCACGGCCAACGCCATCTCGTCTGGCTCCACACCAAGGTAGTCTTGCACAGGAACCCACGCCGCCAAAGCGCCCGATCCACAACCAACGTCGAGGATCCGGCCGCTGAGAAAAGGGCGCGCGGCTGCAATGCGTTGCCGAAGCAACGTGGGTGACAGCAATCCTTCGTTTGCCTGGTCTGCCATCGGGTTTTCGATTTAACGTAGTAACTCCTTATCCGTGCGAGTGACGAAGCGTCGCGAGCCGGATTTCTTCGAGAAGCTTGCGGTTTGCAGCAAGGAGATCTGAGACGAAGGCAACAAGCAACGTTTGAAAACCGATCCCTAGCAAGACCGATGCGAGGATCAACGACTGTACATGACCGGTGCCGCGACCCGCCAGGAAAAGGATGACGAAGCGGAGCCCAAGCACGAAGCCGACGCCGAAAAGCAGCGAACCAATGGTGCCGAAGAAGAGCATCGGCCGGTAAATGACGAAAATCCGGAGGATCGTCCCGATGGAGAGTCTGACATAGGAAGGCATGCTCTTGACCAGCCTTGATGGGCGAAGGTCGCGGTTGACCCGTATCGGCACCGAGACGATAGGGATGTTATTAAGGCCGGCATGGATGATCGTTTCGAGCGTATGCGTGTATTCGTTAAACAACACAAGTTGCTGCGCAGCATTCCGACTGATCGCTCGGAACCCGCTAGTCGCATCGGGAACCTTGGTGCGGCTGACGATCTGAACGACCCAGCTGCCCAAGTGTTGCAGCAGCTTTTTCAAAGGCGAGAAATACTGGATGGCGTCGATCGGTCGGGCGCCAACGACGATTTCGGCACGCCCATCAATGATCGGCCGCACCAACTCCGGGATATCCGCGGCGTTGTATTGGTTGTCGGCGTCCGTATTGACGACGACGTCAGCCTCCCGTTCGAGACACGCGTGGATCCCTGTCATGAAGGCGCGTGCGAGGCCTTGGCTGCGATTCAACCGGACAACATGGTCCGCGCCGTGGGCTCGCGCGACTACCGAGGTGTTGTCGATGCTCCCGTCATCAACGATCAACCACTCGACACAGTCGAATCCGGGTACGACGCGAGGGAGCGCGGCCAGAGTATCTGGAAGCGTGGCGGCTTCGTTGAGACAGGGGATCTGTATTATAAGTTTCATTTCCGACCTACCGTGACTCACCGGTGGACGTTGCCGCCGGGACGCCGCCCCCGAGCTCAATCAGTTCGGAATCGGCCCAAGTAAAATGGCGATGGGCTCCTCTGTCTGTCAGGCGTTGCCTGAACTCGTTTATGCTATTCTTGTCGTCCTTAAACCACGCGACCGGAGTTGGCCAAAGATAGTAGCAGGCGTTGATCCTGCCGTACAGAGTTTCCGTGCAAGCCGCTCGTGGGTTGCCATGATGCGCCACTTGCACCACGTCGGCGCGGAGCCGCGCTTGAGGCAAATCCAACAGGGCAGCTCCCCCGCTTTCCTGGATATCCCCAAGAAAAAGAATCGATTTCTCCCCGTCGGTGATTCGGAAGACCAAGCAGGAATCATTGACGGATGCAGGGGAGACACGGTTTGTATCGTGGGCGAGGAGCACGTCAATGGACAGCCCGTCAATCGACAGGGTATCGTTGGCGGCGAGCGGGATCACCCTGATTCCCGCGGCTGGCGCGCGCTGCAGAAACTCTGTCAGCCCGGCCAGCGCATTTGAATCGTTCCTCTCAGTCACCCATGACTGGCTGGGCAGCGATGCGTAGACCGCATCGATCATGATCGAACACCGCCCTTCTGCCTTCATAGCGAGGATCTCGTTCAAGGCGCCAATGTGATCGCGATGCGGATGCGTCACAAACCATGCCGTGACATGATTTCCTCTCGTCTGGAGAAAGGAAAGGAGATGGCTGGCATCCTCGTGCCAACCGCCATCGACAACAAGCAGCGTTCCGGCGGCGGTCGCCAGAACATAAGACATGCCCTGGTCAGCAGTCTGCCCGTGCAACTGCCAGAGAGTTGCTCGGGTTCGGACCTGTGTTCCCTGCGCCGCTGCGCTGACATTTGTGCCCGCCAACACAGCGATCAACGCGATGACGATGATTTTGCTCCGGATCATAAGCTTCCCTCGATTGTCATAAAACGATTCACGTTGTCGATAGCATGCGTCACCTTCACCTTCACACTCGCTTTCGCCCTCCCAGTCACTTTCCCTTTCACTTCCTGCTTTGGTACACCCATCGATTGGTCTCCAGCCATCGCAGCGTCCTCAAGATGCCTTGTTCGATCGTCAGCTTCGCCCGCCAGCCGGTCGCCTGGATTTTCTTGGTGTCGAGGAAGATGAAAGGATTGTCGCCGATCCAGCCGCGG
>PMKA01000496.1:5504-7472 GCA_003157575.1 Opitutia bacterium | reverse complement strand
CGCGAGCAGCATATCCGCCGCGAAAAAGCCACGTCCAACATCTGCACCGCGCAGGTTCTCCTTGCCGTCATGGCGTCGATGTACGCGGTGTATCATGGTCCCGATGGGCTCCGCCGCATCGCACAGCGGGTACGCTTGCTGACGCAGCTGCTTGCCCGCGGGCTGTCCGAAGCAGGCGTCCGCCTTAACGCCGGTCCGGTGTTCGACACTCTCACCGTCGGCAACATCGACGCCTCCCGCGTGCTCGCCGCCGCCGCGGCCGCCGGGATTAATTTGCGCCCGATCGACACGCGGACGGTCGGCGTTTCCCTCGACGAAACGACCACGCTCGACGAAGTGCAGGCGCTGGTCTCCCTGTTCGGTGGCCGCGAGCATGAGCGAGTGGCGCCCGGTCCAGGATCGCTGGAATCCTGTGGTCGCGAGCATGAGCGAGTGGCGCCCGGCTCAGGGGCGCTGGAGTCCGGTGGCTGCGAGCGTGAGCGAGTGGATCTCCCAAACTCGGAACCTCCCGCTCCGCATGCGCGTCAGTCGGCTTTCCTCACCCACCCCGTTTTCAATTCGTTTCACTCCGAACACGAGATGCTGCGCTACATCAAGCGCCTCGAGGCCCGCGACCTTTCGCTCTGCCACTCGATGATTTCGCTCGGCTCGTGCACGATGAAGCTCAATGCCACGACCGAGATGCTGCCGGTGACCTGGCCGGAATTCGGCCGGATGCACCCCTTTGCGCCCGCCGCGCAGACCGCAGGTTACCAGAAGCTCTTCAGCGACCTTGAAACCTGGCTCGCCGAGATCACCGGTTTTGCCGCGATTTCATTGCAGCCAAACGCCGGGTCCCAGGGCGAATACACCGGCATGCTCGTCATCCGTGCCTGGCACGCATCCCGGGGCGAGGAGCACCGCAACGTCTGCCTCATTCCCACCTCGGCCCACGGAACGAATCCTGCCAGCGCCGCGATGGGCGGCTTCAAGGTCGTGCCCGTCGCCTGCGACGCCCAGGGCAACATCGACATCGCCGATCTTCGGGCGAAGGCAGAGGGGAACGCCGCGAATCTCGCTGCGCTCATGGTCACC
Organism: Opitutia bacterium; assembly: GCA_003157575.1. Taxonomy (GTDB): domain Bacteria; phylum Verrucomicrobiota; class Verrucomicrobiia; order Opitutales; family Opitutaceae; genus Fen-1467. Next base: position 6,398 of record PMKA01000496.1, on the reverse strand, counting down.
TACCCCTCCACGCACGGCGTGTTCGAGTCAGCCATCAGGGACATCTGCGCAATCGTCCACCAGCATGGCGGCCAAGTTTACATGGACGGCGCGAACATGAACGCCCAGGTGGGCCTGACATCGCCCGGCTTCATCGGCGCCGACGTGTGCCACCTGAATCTGCACAAGACGTTCGCGATTCCCCACGGCGGCGGCGGACCGGGCGTCGGCCCCATCGGCGTCGCAAAACATCTCGTTCCGTTCCTTCCGGGACATCCGCGCGGGGAGGTCAAATCCGAAATCCGAAACCCGAAACCCGAAACCGGTCACAACGGCGCGGTTTCTTCCGCACCCCACGGTTCCGCTTCGATCCTCGTGATCTCCTGGCTCTATATCCGCATGATGGGCGCCGAGGGGCTCACCGCGGCCACACAGGTCGCGATCCTCAACGCAAATTATGTGGCCCGGCGGCTCGAACGTTATTTCCCGGTGGTCTATAAGGGCGCCGGCGGACTCGTCGCCCACGAATGCATCCTTGAGTTCCGGCCGTGGAAGAAATGCGGCGTCGAAGTCGAGGACGTCGCAAAGCGCCTGATGGACTATGGCTATCACGCGCCGACGATGTCGTTCCCGGTGCCCGGCACCTTGATGGTCGAGCCGACCGAGAGCGAGTCCAAGCGCGAGCTCGATCGTTTCTGCGACGCACTGATCTCGATACACGGCGAGATGGAGAAGGCAGCGGACGGCAGGTGGGACAAGGCGGACAACCCGCTCAAGCACGCACCGCACACCGCCGGGGCGGTCTGCGCCGACGCGTGGGCGCACGCCTATCCGCGCGAGCTCGCGGCGTTCCCCGACCAGTGGACCCGCGAAAGCAAATTCTGGCCGGCGGTCGGCCGCGTCGACAACGTCTAC
>PMKA01000496.1:0-5410 GCA_003157575.1 Opitutia bacterium | reverse complement strand
TTGATTTCCGGAGCCGCTCGCAGCCACTTCCATTCAGTGGCCGCGAGCGTGAGCGAGTGGTTTGGGTAGCGAGTGGTCTGGGTGGGTGCGAGCGTGAGCGAGTGGCTCCGAGTAGCTGCGAGCGTGAGCGAGTGGTGCTGGGAGACCGTGGCACAAGCCGGTGGAGAATTTCTCTTTGCATTTGCGGAAGGCAGACTTGGACCCTTGTCGCTCATGAACACGCCCGCCGATCCCAATGGTTCACCCGCTGACACTCCCAACCGCAAAGACGGTGCATCGCTCGATTCACGTAGCTGCGAGCGTGAGCGAGTGGCCCCAAGCAGACGCAAGGGCCACCTGCCGCGTCTCGCCCCCGAATTCTATCGCGGCCAGGCCTTTGTGCACTGGACGCTCACAATCGAAAATCGCGCGACCGGCTGGCTGACTGAAACGTTTCATCAAACCTGGCGCTTCTGCCTGTTGCACTCATGCGTTCGATACGGGCTTGCCTGCCCTGCCTACACACTGATGCCAGACCATATGCACCTCATCTGGCTCGGATTTTGCGAAGGCTCCAATCAGCTCCCGGCCATCGAATTTCTCCGCAACCACCTCGGCCCAGGACTGTCACCGGCCGTCTGGCAGCGCCAGGCGCACGATCATGTGCTCAACGACCAAGAACGGGCTCACGACGCCCTCGCCAACGCCGTGAAGTACATCTTTGAGAATCCAGTTCGGGCGGGGTTGGTCCGATCTTTTGCCGAATATCCTAATCTCGGCTGTTGCGTGCCAGGATATCCGGAGCTGGACGTTCGAGCGGCAGGTTACTGGGAACTTTTCTGGAGAATCTATAGCCGCCTCGTGGCTCGGCAGGGCCGCTCGCTCACGCTCGCAGCTACCTGACTGCTTGAGCCACTCGCTCACGCTCGCAGCTACTTGATTTCCGGAGCCGCTCGCAGCTACTTGATTTCCGGAGCCGCTCGCAGCTACTTCCATTCAGTGGCCGCGAGCGTGAGCGAGTGGACCTGTCATTCCTTCCGCCGCTGAAACGCGCGTGCGGCGGCTAACGCGAGCAATGCGCCGCAGAACCATTCGCTCGGAGCACCCCCGCCACCACCGCCGCCGCTGTCTCCTCCGGTCGAGGGGGTTGGCGCAACGTTGACCGTCAGGTTCGCCGTGTTGCTCGTCGTGCTGCCCACGAGATTTGTGACCACGACGCTGTAGCCTCCCGCGTTTGCCGATTGGGCATTTGAGACCGTGTAAGCGCCGCCCGTGGCGCCGTTGATTGCCGTGCCGCCAAAATTCCATTGATACGTCACCGCCGGCCCCCCCGTGGCCTCGACTGAGAATTGGACGTTGCCGCCGGCGGTCACCGTCTGGCTTTGCGGCTGCTGCGTGATCACCGGAGCCGCCGCGGCAAACGCGACCCGGACGGTATCGTTGTTCGTATCCGCAACGTAAACATCGCCGGCGCCATCGACTGCGACGCCCGTTGGAAAATTGAAGCGCGCCAGGCTGCCCACTCCGTCAGCGCTGCCGCTTGATCCGGCCAGACCGGCGAGCGTGCTGACCGCGCCCAAGGGTGTGATCTCACGAAGGGAGTGATTGTCCGTGTCCGCAACGTAGAGGTTGCCGCTTGAGTCAACCGCAATGCCCGAAGGAAAATAGAACTGCGCCTGGCTGTTCGTACCGTCGGCATTTCCAACAACTCCCGCCTGCCCCGCCAGGGTTGTAACGGCGCCGTTTGAAGTGACGATCTCGCGAATCGCATTGTTGTTCGTATCGGCGATGAACAGCCTGCCCGAGGCGCTCAAGGCCAAACCCTGAGGTCCATGGAACCGCGCAGTCGATCCGGTGGCATCGACAAAGCCGCTGACCCCCGCCAAGCCTGCGATCGTGGTGACAACACCGCTTGGCGTCACTTTCCGGATGGTGTGGTTCAAGGTGTCAGCAACGTAAAGATTGCCGGTCGGGTCTGCGACGATGCCTGACGGGCCGAAAAAGCTGGCGGTGGATCCGGCGCCGTCGCTGCCGCCGCTGACACCGGCCATTCCCGCGAGGGTGGAAACAACCCCGGCAGCCGTCACCTTCCGGATCTCATTGTTGTTGGTATCGGCCACATACACGTTGCCGCCCGCATCAACCGCAACGCCCGTGGGGTGGTTAAAGGTGGCGGATCCGGCGCCATCGCTGCTGCCGCTGATTCCGGCCCGTCCGGCGAGGGTCGTCGCAATTCCGGTTGGAGTGATCTTCCGAAGCGTGTGATTGCCGGTGTCGGCGACATAGACGTTGCCGGCGGCGTCGACGGCGACGTCAGACAGACCCGCAAATCGGGCGACCGAACCGACGCCTTCGCTGTTGCCGCTGCTCCCGGCCAACCCGGCGAGGGTGGCGACCGCCAGCGGCGTCTCCACAACCAGGGTTCCCGCCGCGGTGGTCGTACTGCCGCCAGCATACGTCTCCACGCAGCGGAATTGATAACCGTTCATGGCCGTCGTTGCGTTGGTCAGGGTCAGTGTCGCGGTCGTGGTTCCACCGTACGGCGCCGTCTCGGCGAGGTTGGCCCATGTGCTCCCGCCATCAGTCGAGACCTGCCATTGGTAGGTCGGTGCGGGCGTTCCGGCGCCGGCGACGCCAAACGTGACCGTGCCGCCGATTGCGACCGTCTGGTTCGACGGCTGGGCGCCCCCTTCCACGACAAGCGTTGCCGTGAAACTGGTCTTTACGCCTGTCGAATTCATCGCGGTGCAAGAATAGTAGCCAGCTGCCGCCGGCGTCGCTCCGGTGATGACCAGGGTGGATTGGTTGGCCGACGGGATCGCCGTCCCGTTCAGATACCACTGGTATGTCGTCGTCGCCGGCGACGGCTCGCCCGAGACGCTGAATGTGAAGGACGCATCCTGGCCGCTCGACACAGTCTGGGAGACCGGCTCGGTGACCGCCACCGGCGCATAGACTGACCAGAGCGCCCATTTTGCCCAGTACGACCGGTACGCCTGGAAGCCGGCCGGGCTGCTCGGATGTAGGTTATCCGAGCTGATGAGGTCGCGGTTGTCGTTGTAATAGCCGAAAAGATCGGGCCCGAGCAGGATGCCGGGGTTGGCCGCGCACAGGGCGTCGATTTTCGCGTTCAGCAGCGGCGCGTTGGCCTGGATCGCCGCCGTGTTTGCCCACGGCACGTGTGGAATGATCGGGACGCGGCCGGCCGCAATCACGGCGTTGGCCATCGAAACCAGGTTATTGAAGGCGCTGTCAATCGAGGCGGCGGCGCCGGGATAGGTGTTGATGTCGTTGGTGCCAAGGCTGAGCGTCACGTAATGGGCGGGCGATACGCCGAGGAACTGGCTGAGGGAGGTTGCCATGAGCCCGGTCGTCCATCCGGCCATGCCGCCATTCTCCTGGCTGGGATAGTGGATGCCGTCGCCTGCATTGACGGTCTGCGCAAACACCGTCCCGCTCAGGTTCATACCACCCGCCGTGATGCTGTCGCCGAGGAACAGCCAGGTGTCCTCCGTTCCATTTCGGGCGTCGTACACGTCCATGTGGCACGAGGCGTTGTCGTTTGAACCGGAGCCGGCGATCGCCGTGCAATTGATGCGGACCCAGTTGTAGCCCGTCATGTCGAACACGGCCGAGCGCGAGTGGTAGACGTTCGCCGTCACGGTGACCACCGTCACCCATCCGGAGGTAGGCACGCTCCCGCCCGGCGTCGCGTTGACCTCGATGGTGTAGTCCTGCGGCAGATTGCGGGGCAGATTGTAGTCGGCGGCCCCTGCGTAATAGGCATAGTCGTACTCGTAGGACGACGGGTCGTACCATGTGAGCACAACCCGCTTTGGAGCCTTCGATGACAAGTCATAGGCAAGCCACGCCGGATTGCTGACCGAAGGGGTTCCGGTCGACCGCCAGCTGAGATCGTAGTCCGTGCTGTTGGCATTGGTCGCCGTGCCCGAGGTGTCGGAACAGTAGGCGGGAACGCCCTCGCTGATGATCGGCATCGGCGCCGGAACGGAAGAGGCGCCGCTGACCGTCAGCGCTGCGGCGCTGCTCGTGGTCGAGCCGACGGCGCTGGTGATCACGCAACGGAACTGGTCGCCCGACATCGCCGCGGTCGGCGCGCTGACCGTGAGAATTGCGCCCAGCACGCCGCTGTAACCGCCGCCTTCGGAGAGGTCGGTCCAGGCCGTCGAGCCCGCAGCCAATCGCTGCCATCGATAAGTCGGCGCCGGATTGCCGCTCGCGTCCACTGTGAAGCTGACACTTCCTCCGCCCGCGCTGGAGCTGGACGCCGGCTGGGCCGTGACCGTCGGCGGAGCGATCGGGCCGGGGCCCGCCACCGGCGCGCCGATGTCCGAAGGCAGCGTCGCCCCCCGCCCGGAAACGGCATCGGGCCCGTTGTCGATGTCCTGATAGCCCTGGAATTTGTAGTCGCGCGCGGCCGAGCCGCCGAGTTCGAATGCAAATCCGCGGTAGGTTCTCCAGTCGGTCATCCCGGCCGGCAGCGAAACGGTCATGCTGTTGGCACCGCGGAAAGCGTTTGCCCCGGTGGCGCTCCAGGTCCCGTCAGCAGGCGTGGACAACGTGCAGGTGGAGCCGCCGCTGCTGCCGGCCTGGCCGGTGGCGCCGACGACAGGAACCGCACCGTCGTCGCCGGTCTGGCCCGCGGGCAGCAGGCGCAGATTCGCGATGGAGTAGGTGTAAGAGGTGGCCGGGGATTCGAAGTTGAAAACAACGGAGTTCACGACGGACAGGTCGAGGGGGACCTCCCGCTGGCTCCAGCCCGGCTGGATCAGTTGCGAAAAGAGCATTTCCACGCGTCGCGGCCCCTGGGCCAGCGGCGTGCTTGTGCCGAAACTTGCGCCTTCAGGAACCAGCGACAGAGGCTGGTTGAGCGACACGTCGATCGGGAACGGCTCCGCCGCCAGGTTGTGGGCCACGACGCCCGCGGACATGTCGACCCCGTCGGTCGAGCTCTGGGGAACCAGCGCCAACCCCTGGTGCTGCACCGCCACGAACGTGTTGTGCTCGACCCGGAGCGGACCGGTGATGTTGATCCCGTTCCACACCACATCGTGCACGTAGTTGTCGTGCACATAGAAGTTCTTGGTACCCGCATCCAGGTAGATGCCGGCGCCCCAGCGGCTGTGGTTGCCGTGGATTTCGTTGTAGGCGACCTCCGAGCCCTGTCCGTCCATGGACCAGGCCCCGACGTCACCGTTATCCTCGAATTCAATGGAGGTCGTGTCGACCAGGTTGCGCAGAAACCGCGAGACGGGGCCCATGGTCAGACCGGTGCCGGACGACCGGAGAATGGTGCAATTCTCGACCGTGGCCCGGACGCAAGACACGGTGTCGATGGCGGCGTTGTTGGTCCAGTTCCACCCGCAATCCTCGACCAACATCTGGCGGACGGTGTTGTCACTGCCCTCCA
>PMKA01000476.1 GCA_003157575.1 Opitutia bacterium | reverse complement strand
CGCATTCCCCCATCACAAAATCGAACGATCCGAGGATCGCCACGATGTCGGTCAGCATCGCCCCGACGCACACCTTCGGCAGGATGCTGAGGTTGCAGAACGAAGGGCTTCGAATCTTCAGCCGCCACGGCACTCCGCCGCCCTTCGAGACGATAAAAAAGCCGAGGACTCCCTTGGGATTCTCCGCCTCGAAATAGACTTCGCCCGGGGGCATCTGCGGTCCCTCGGTGACGAGCATGAAATTCTGGATCAGTTCCTCCATGCTCGTGAGTATTCTGTCCTTCGGCGGCGCGAAAATGCGCTTTGCGTCCTCGGCATACCATGCTCCGCCAGGGAAATTCCCGATCGCCTGCCGTATGATGCGCACGGACTGGCGCATCTCCTCGCCGCGACAGAGATAGCGGTCAAAACTGTCGCCCTTTCCCCCCACCGGCACGTCAAACTCGTACTGCTCGTAGCCGCAGTAGGGCCGGTCCTTGCGCAGGTCCATGGGCACGCCGGTGGCGCGCAGGTTGGGACCGGTCAATCCGTAGGCAAGAGCATCCTCCCTGCTGATCACGCCGATGCCCGCCGTGCGATCGATGAAGATCCGGTTCCGCGTCAAGAGCGCGAGTATCTCCTCCAAAATCGGCAAGAACTGGTCGCAGAATGCCCCGACCCGGTCGAGCCAGCCGTCGGGAATGTCGCGCGCCGCGCCGCCGATGCGCGTGTAGCTTGTCGTAAAGCGCGCACCGGTCAGCTCCTCGAACAGCCGGTAGAGCTTCTCGCGCTCGGTGAACGTGTAGAGAAACACCGTCCATGCCCCCACATCGATGCCAAACGCCCCCAGGCCCATGAGGTGCGAGGAAATCCGCGCAAGCTCCGAAATGACCACCCTCGTCGCCTGGCAGCGCGGCGGCATCTCCAGGCCCGCCAGGCGCTCGACCGCGACTGCGTACGCGACATTGTTCGCAAGCGGCGCAAGATAATCCAGCCGGTCCGTGTAAGGCACGAACTGGTTGTAGGTCATGTTCTCCGCGATCTTCTCGTCCCCGCGGTGCAGATACCCGACGACCGGATCCGCCTTCGTCACAACCTCGCCGTCGAGCTCCAGCTGCAGGCGCAAAACGCCGTGCGTCGACGGATGCGACGGTCCCATGCTGATCGACATCCTGTCCCGCCCCAAATTCTGCGCAGCGGCCGCCGTCCTGGCCGAATTGTCCGGAAATGTGTGCTCAGCGGGCATGTGGGTTGGGTTGAAGCATCAAGCCAACAGATTTAGGCTTCAGGCTTCGGATTTCCTTGCGGTTTCTCGCTGCGCTCGGTCCAGCTCTGGTCCGCGGCCCGCGGTTCGCCCGCCTCCATCGTGCCGCCGGCACTGGCGACGAACGGTCCGCCCATGTACGGCGCCGGCTTCAGCGCGGCTCCGGTCTCCTCCGCCACGGCCGCATCGGGCAGCGGCGCGTCGCGCCCGGCGAGCGGAAAATCCTTCCGAAGCGGGAAATAGGGGTAGCCCTCCCACATCAGTATCCGGCGCAGGTCCGGATGACCGGTAAACGTCAGGCCGAACATGTCGTACGCCTCGCGTTCATGCCAGTTGGCACCCGCCCAAAGGCCGGTCGCACTCGGCATGGAGGGCCGGGCGTCGTCGGCACAATCGGCCGCTATGCGCACCCAGGCGTGGCCGGCCGTCGACAAAAGATGCCAGACAACGGTGAAGCGGGGCGACTTCGCCGCACTCCAGTCGATGGCCGTCAAATCGGCCAGGAAATCATAACCCGCCTCGTCGCGCAAACTCCGCAGCACCTCCAGCACCTGCTCCGCCGGCGCGTTGAACGCCGGAAAGTCGCCGCTCGGACGTCCCGTAACGCGCGGGAATCTCCCGGCCAGGAAAGTTGCGACGTCAATGGTGGCGTTCATCGGCGGGCCTTGGCGGTGGGATTCATGCCTTGAAGAGACGGCTCGCTGACGGCTCGCGTCGGACCTTTGCCTGCAGCAGAAGAAGCGCGTCGAGCAGCGCTTCCGGCCTCGGCGGACATCCGCTGACATAAACGTCGACCGGCAAAATTCGGTCCACCCCCTGCAGGACGGCATAGCTCCGATACATGCCGCCGGTGCTCGCGCACGCGCCCATGGCGATCACCCATTTCGGGGACGGCATCTGGTCGTAGATGCGGCGTACCTGCGGCGCCATCTTGTACGTGACCGTCCCGGCCACGATCATGCAATCCGCCTGCCGCGGCGAGAAGCGCATGACCTCCGCGCCAAAGCGCGCGATGTCGAACCGCGCAGCGGCAACCGCCATCAATTCGATGGCACAGCAGGCCAGCCCCATCGGCATGGGCCACATCGAGTTGGTGCGGATCCAGTTGATCACCGCATCCAGGCGGGAGACGACTATCTCCCCCTCGATTTTGCTGTCGTATGCGATTTCTGTGCTCGGAGAGACCATGGAGACGCGTAAAAGGCGGCGCCACCCTACCACCCACCTTTTGTCGCGCAAGGAGCTTTTGCGCAGGCGAACCATTAATCTTTTTTACAGCAGTTCCTGCAAAGCCATGGGCAAAATACGCGCATTCCGAGCGGGCGACATCCTTCGACAATCGCATCGTCGTGTCCGCTGAAGACGCGACGTCCTCGCCGCATTCCCATCCCGGCCGCAATTGCTCTACTCGGAGCGCAGGGTTTTCATGGGATCAACCTTGGTGGCCCGCCGCGCGGGCAGCCAGCAGGCGATCAGGGCGACGGCAAGGAGGACGGCCGAGACGCCCGCAAGCGCCACCGGGTCTGCGCCGCCGAGGCGGGGCATGAGCGACCCGAGAACGCGCCCGAGACCGAAGGCGCCGACAAGGCCGATGCCGGCTCCGAGCGCCGCAAGCCCGAGTCCGTGTTTGAGCACGAGACCGAGCACGCTGGCCGGCCGGGCTCCGAGCGCGAGTCGGATGCCGAACTCGCCGGTCCGCTGCGCCACCGTGTGAGAGATGACGCTGTAAAGACCGATTGCGGCGAGCACCAAGCCAAGCAGGGCAAACCCGCCCAATATCTGGCCGACAAGCAGAAGATTGCGCTGCTGCTGTTCGATGAACTGGCGCACCGTGCCGACGTCATCAACCGCCAGGTCAGGGTCCACCTCGGCCACGGCGCGCCGCAGGCTCTCCGTCAGCGCGGCAGGCGCCGGGCTGCGCACCACCATATTGGCCCAGGCCCACGACTCGTGCACCATGGGTTTGTAGATCTGAAGCCGCGTCGATGGCTCGGAGAAGTTTGCCGCCGTGTCGACATCCCTCACCACGCCGATCACCTCGGACCAGGTGATGGAGCCGCTGTCGTCGCTCCGGATGCGGCGGCCCAGCGCGCTCCGGCCCGGCCAAAGCCGGTGAGCCAGCGCCTCGTTGACGATGATGACGAGCGGATCGGCCGCCTTGAGGTCCGCCGGGAAATTCCGCCCTTCGACAAACGGGATGCCGAGCGTCGCAAAATAGCCGGCCGTGACCATCACGTGGGAGGCGCGCGGATCCTGCGCCGAGGGTCCGGTCGCCTGCCCTTCGGCGAAGATCGGCCGCTCGCCGGTATAGTTCTCGAGCGGAAGCGAGCTGCAAAGCGCGGCGTGTTCAACCCCCGGAAGGGCTGCCAGCCGCAGCTCGATCTTGTGAAACAGTTCGAAGCGCTTGGGCTCGGTGTCGAACCGCGACTCGGGCAGCGGCAGGCCGGCGGTGAGGACGCGCCCGGTATCCCAGCCGGTCCGGCGCTGGAGGAACCGGTCGAACCCGCGCCGCATCGTTCCGGCCCCGGACAAAAGCACAAGGGCCAGCGCCACCTGGGCGACGATGAGCCCGTCGCGGATGCGGTGGGCGCCGCGGCCGGCGGTGGATCCGCGGGACTGCTGTTTCAGCGCGGTGTTGAGGTCCACGCGGGACACGATCCACGCCGGCACAATCCCGAAGAGGACGCCCGTGGCGAGCGCGAGGACGGTCGTGAGGGCGAGGACAGGGCCATCGAGCGCGAGACGAAGGTCGGGCGCGCCGCCGATGAGGACATGTTGCTCCAGAAAGCGGTTGAGCCCGAGGGCCACGAGCAGGCCGAGGGCTCCTCCAGCGATTGCAAGCACGACGCATTCATTGAGCTGGTGCACGATCAACCGGCTGCGCGAGGCGCCCAGCGCGGCGCGGATCGCCAGATTGCGGATACCCGCCGTGGCCCGGGCGAGCTGCAGATTGGCGAGGTTGGCACAGGCGATCAGCAGCACCATGCCGACCGTCCCGAGCAGCACGTAGAGCGCCCGACTCAATTGCGGAGCGATAATCGTGTCGGCCAGCCGGTCCACCCCCACGCTCCAGCCCTTGTTCGAATCCGGAAAATCGCCGGCGATGCGCTTGCCGATGGCGTCCATTTGCGCGCGGGCCTGTTCCAGCGTCACGCCCGGCTT
>PMKA01000110.1:780-4556 GCA_003157575.1 Opitutia bacterium | reverse complement strand
TTCCGCTTGTTCGCCGGATTGACGAGCTTGATCTCCGCCTTGTGTTTGGTCCACTTCTGCGCGAGCGGGCCCGAAGGGATGTTGGATTCGAGTTTTGCCATGGCGGGAAGGAGTTAGCGCTGGGCGACCGTGGCGGCGGAGCCGGCGACGAGCCGCTGGGCCGCCGTGGTGCCGGCTGCAGGTTTCAACGCGCCGGTCACGATTGCGCCCGGGATGGCGAGGCTGCCGAGGAAGTAGAGGACGCAGTAGAGCACGACGATCTTCTTGAGCAGGGCGGCCCACCAGCCGCTCTTCCAGCCGAGCGTCTGGAACATGCTCTCGGCGCCGTGCACCATGTGGAAGCTCAGCAGGCCGACGGCCACGATGTAGAACAAGGAGACCCACAGGTTCGAAAAGCCCAGGAACATCATGCTGTAGACGTCATGCACCTCCAGGCCCTTCGCCACGATCGGGAATCCGAGCAGATGAAAATCGGCCGTCATCGTATAGCCCGGCAGATGCGTCTTGAAATCGCCGGTCTGCACCCAGCCGACGGTGAACTGCGCAAGATGGTACGCGATGAAGGCCGCCACAATGCCACCGGTCCACCGGAGCGTGCGCGAGGAAAGCGTCGCCCGGATGGTGTGGTTGAAATCGTACTTCTGCGGGCGGGCCTTGCTGTTCTCGATGGTGAGCTGGACCGCGATCCCCACGTGCAGGACGACGCAGAGGAGGAGCCCAAGACGCACGGCCCACAGCGCGGGCCCCAGGCTCTGGAGGAAGTGGGCGTACCCGTTGATCTTGTCAGGCGGGCCGAAGATCTGGAGGTTGCCGACCAGATGGCCCGTGACGAAGCCAATGAGCACCGCGCCGGTGACGGCCATCACGAACTTCTTGCCAATCGAGGCGCGAAATAGGCTGCAGACGGGATTCATCGAAATGAGGTGGTGGACATGGATCGGACGAACGAGGCCTGACTCAAACAGGCGACAAATCGCCGCTGGGTAGACCAAAGCGGGGCCGTAATGTAAAGGCTCGGCAGTCGGAGACGGGAACGAAGGGGCTGCTTATAAGTCCTGTTGCCGTTGAAGAGAAGCTTTGATTACTTCTGAGGGCCTCACTTCGCCAGCGGCTTCAACAGGGAAAACTTGCCGCTCGATGCCGGCGACAGATACCGGCGGCGGAATGCGTTCACCCGCGCTCCGTCGCCGAGCGCCCTGGCGACCGCAGGGCCGGTCTCCTTCGGCGCGGGATGGTCGGCCACATAATGGAAATCCCAACGGCTCTCCCCGGTCTGCACGAGGCAGTAATGCCAGCAGGAAAAACTATCCGGAAGGGCGGCGTCGACGTCGCTCGGCGACACCAAGGACCCGTCGCCGCGGATGTGGAGGTCGCGTTCGCGGCCAAGGATGCGAAAACCCATGGGAAAGCGCCGGACGACGTCCCCCGTGTTGTAGCGCAACAGCGGCATTGCGCGCCGGCTGCGGGTCGTGACCTGCGTCTGAAAGATGTCCGCCGCTCCGCGCCACGGAACGAGTTCGACGAACGCATTTGCGTCGACTGCGCGCGAGTTGTCCTGAAATGCGTCCCCGACAAAGATGTAGCCGGCCTCCGTTGAGCCGTAGAGGTCGACCTGCGGAGCCGGAAACACCTCCGCGATGCGGCGGCTGTGCTGGAGGCTCGCCTTGCCATAGGTGAGAATGACGACCTTCACGCTCGGAACGCTGACCCTGCGCCTGGCGGCGGCCCGCGCGAGCAATGAAAGGTAGACCGGTTCGCCCTCGATGATCTCGGGCTTCACCGCCTGCAGCTCGACGACGATGCGGTCCCATTCGGCCTCGGGAAACACAAACGGATCGCTCGTGAGGTTGAGATAGACCGTGCCGTCGAAATAGCGGTGCGGGAACGGCTGGTCCTCGTAGGGGCAGAGGTTGCTCGAGCAGGCCACCGGCGCCAGCACGGCCTTTCGCACCGGACGGCCGGCATAGGGCGCAAGCAGCGGATGCGCCAGGTAGGCGCGGCGCGTCTGCTCGTTCCACCAGCCGTCCTCCATGATCACCGTCATCGGCTGCGACGTCGAACCCGAGGTATGTTCGTATTCGTACTCACGGTTCTGCAGTCCCCGCTCGATCACCCGGTAATCCGCAAAAAACGCCGTGTGGCCGCGCGTCAGGATCTCCTGCTTGGTGAGAACGGGAATCCCGTTGTAGCAGGCCCAGTGCAGCGGCTCGGGATGCAGGGGGAAACGCTCGGGATAAAGCGGGCTGCGCTCATAAATCTCGCGAATCTCCGCCTCGAGCGGGGCGGGCAGGCGCGAATCGGATGCGGATCCGAGCGCTTCGGGAAGATTGGCGAAAACAGGAGCTGGCATCAGTTTGCGCGCCGGCGGCCGCGGCCCGCGAAAATCGTTGCGCGAGGATGCGACTTGCAGCGCCCACACGGACAAAAGCCCCCGGCGCGATTTAGTCAAACGGGCGTTTCCGGGCAATCGGCCCTGCAACCATCCCAGCCCGTGGACGTCGGCGCGTTATCAGCCCAAGCCTCCCTGGGCGGTGCGCCGTCACCGCCGATGCAGCGGTCCCTCGTCGCGTTTCAGAGAACCGGGCGCGGCGCGGGCAGTGCGCCTCCATCGAGGCGGCGCCTCGCTACGCCCTCTTCCCCCGCAAACGCTCCCATTCGGGCGCGAACAGGAACAGCGCGTCGAGCACGAGCGCGTGCGAGATGCGCCCGGAACGCGCCCATGCGAAGACCTCGTCCACCGGGGCCGTGAGCACTTCGATCTCCTCGTCATGATCCCATGCAAGCTCGTCGGTGCGCCGGGCATCCTCGACGAGCACGATGTGGCAGACATTGCTCATGATCGCCGGATTCGGCCGCACGGAGCCGAGCAGGCGCGCCCTGCTTCCGGTGTAGCCGGTCTCCTCGCGCAGCTCCCTCTGCGCCGCGGCGAGCGGCTTCTCGCCGCGTTCCACGACCCCGCCCGGGATTTCCAGCGAAAGATCGTCGATGCCGAAGCGGAACTGCCTCACGAGGACCAGCTGATGATCCGGCGTCAGCGCGATGATGTTCGCCCAGTCCGGCGCGGTGATGACCACGAAATCGCGCTCCCTTCCGCGGCCCGGGTGGCGGTAGCGCGCATACGAGACGTCGAACACCTGGCAGCTTGCATGAATATGTTCGCCGGTCTTCTCCCATCGGGCCGGAACGATCGGGGCGGGCGTGTCTTTCATGCAGCCACAAAAAAGCCTCCGCGACGCGAGGTCGAGGAGGCTTTGGCGAAAAAATGACTCCGGGAAACGCCCGGCTTACTTCGTCTTGATCGTCTGGCCGACCTTCAGCTTCTTCCAGTCGATGCCGGGATTGACGGCCTCAAGCTCGCTGAGAGACACACCGGTCTCCTTGGCGATCTTCGAGCCGGTGTCGCCGGGTTTCACAACGTACTCGCCCGGGCCGCCCGCGCTCTCCCCTTTTTCCTTCTTCACGCCGTCGCCGCCGGCCTTGGCATGCCTTGCCTCAACATGGGCCTTCGCAGCATCCTCAAGCTTCTTCACGGAATCCTTCAGGCCGCCGATCTCCGGCCCGATGGAATCGAACGCCGACTGCGTTGAATGCGTCAGCGACACGATGTCTTTGCCCGCCTTGTCGGCTGCTGCGGCGGCGTTGCGAGCGTCGGACTCGGCGCTTGCCAACCTGTCCTGCAGGTCCTCCGGGACTCTTTTGCCGAGAGAACTGACCTTGGCGAGGGCTATACCGCCGAGGATCAGGGCAAGCACACCGACCAAAACACCAGCCACCGG
>PMKA01000110.1:0-714 GCA_003157575.1 Opitutia bacterium | reverse complement strand
GTTCAAATCCTGTCGCCCCGACCATTTCTCCGCTCTTCGGGCTTCCGATTTCAGTTCCTTGCCGGCCGTTCCGTCGAGGGGCGCTGACAAACTGAGAAGCTCCTTGCCGTGCCAGAGGCCGCCGCCGCGGATGAGTCCAATGGCAAAGGGTCGACGGCAGGTTTGCAGAGTAACCGCGAAAGGGAATTCGAACCGGCGGGCCTGGGTTGCGAACTTAACGGCTGAAAAAGCGGCTTTGAATTCGTTGGCGTTGGCCCCACTCGACTGCAGCCAACGGCGCACAAACTGGGCTAGTGACCAACGCCGGTCTTTGGAAGGCAGGCGATATTCACAACGATAGACACTGCCAGAAGCACGAGGCTAGCGAAACAGGCGGTTTTCGAGAAGGCGTATCCATCTTTCACGGCATCGATTCCGTAAAAGAAAACCATGAAGGCGAGGCCGAACACGACCGGCCCGGATGTTCGAACGCTGTATGCCAAGACTTCAACCGGTTCAGCAATGCGACCGGCCCAAACTGATGGCCCCAACAGATGGTTCAGTCCAGCAACCAAGGCCACCGTAACCAATGAGAGCAGCGCAGGGGGAAGATACCGCAAAAGATAGGAAGCCGCTTCCATAGGATTCTCTTCATTTTACCCCATTGTTCGCCTTCGCAATGAATTCCACTACGCGCTTTCGCCACCAATAGCTATACTCGACGCCATAAAAGAT
>PMKA01000044.1 GCA_003157575.1 Opitutia bacterium | reverse complement strand
CGCTCTGGAACCTGCCGGTCGTCTTCGTCATCGAGAACAACCGTTATTCGATGGGCACGAGTCAGGAGCGCTCCTCGGCCGGACTGTCGCTCGCGCAGCGCGCTGCCGGCTATCACATGGCGTGGGATACCTGCGACGGCCACGACCTCTACGCCGTGCGGGAAAAGACCGCCCAGTACCTCGCCCGCGCCCGCGACGAGTTCAAGCCCAGCGTGCTCGAAATCGACACCTACCGTTACCGCGGTCACTCGGTCGCCGATCCCGACAAGACCTATCGCAAAAAGGCCGAGATCGAGGAGTATCAAAAGACCCGCGACCCGATCCAACTTTTCCAGAATTTGCTCCGCGGAACCGGTGTGCTCGACGATGCGCTCATCGCCAAGATCGACGCCGAGGCCCGCACCGAGGCCGACCGCGCCGCCGAGTTTGCCGAGGCGAGCCCGTTCCCCGCCGCCGGGGACATCCTCAAGGACATCTATTGGGAGGAGGACAACCCCGCGCACAAGAAATCGCACGGCCGGATCTTCTTCGACTGACCGGAACGCCTGCCGCCGCCTCTCCCCCTTTCTTTCCGTCCGCATGCCAATCATCACCTACCGCGAAGCGATCAATCAAGCGCTGGCTGAAGAGCTGGAACGCGACCCCGACGTCGTTCTCATGGGCGAGGAGGTGGGCCAGTTCAACGGCGCATACAAGGTCAGCGAGGGCCTGCTGGCACGCTTCGGGCCGAAGCGCGTCATTGACACGCCGATCAGCGAGGCGGGCTTTGTCGGTCTGGGCGTCGGCGCCGCGATGCTCGGAGTCCGCCCCGTCATCGAGCTCATGTTCTGGAGCTTCTATTCCGTCGCGTTCGACCAGATCCTGAACAACGCTGCGAACATCCGCTACATGTCCGGCGGACAGGTGAATATCCCCATCGTCATCCGCGGGCCGGCCAACGGCGGAACCAATGTCGGCGCCACCCACAGCCACACGCCCGAGAACGTTCTCGCCAGCCATCCCGGCGTCAAGGTCGTCTGTCCCGCCACCGCGTACGATGCCAAGGGACTCCTCAAGTCCGCCATCCGCGACAACGATCCCGTGATGTTTCTGGAGAACACGATCCTCTACAACGACAAGAGCGAGGTCCCCGCCGGCGAATACCTGATCCCTCTCGGGCTCGCCGATGTCAAACGCGCCGGCACCGATCTCACCATCGTTGCGCATGGCCGGGCGGTCATCAATTCCCTGAAGGCGGCCAGGTTGCTCGAAGCCGAACACGATGTCTCCGTTGAGGTGCTTGACCTGCGCTCCATCCGACCGCTGGACGAGGATGCCATCCTGAATTCCGTCCGGAAGACGCACCGCGTATTGCTCGTAGAGGAGAACAAGCCTTTTTGCGGAATCGGCGCCCAACTGGCCTACATGATCCAGGACCGCGCATTCGACGATCTCGACGCTCCGGTCAAACGCGTGTCGGCGTTGGACGCTCCCGCAATCTACTCGCAGCCGCTGGAAAAGGAGCAGCTGCCCAATCCGCAGCGGATCATGGAGGCGGTGTTGACGATGCTCTGACCGCAATATCTTCTGGAGACGCGACGATGGCGTCGCATCTCAGAAGTCAATTCGTGGCCGTTGTCCCGCCGGACTTCCCCACCTCCGCCTCCGCAAAAATTCCTTCCGCCTCAGACATCGGCCCACCCAAACCTGTTTTCCGCCCGATTCTCCCCATGGCCCAGATCATCAACATGCCGAAACTCAGCGACACCATGACGGTGGGCACGCTGGTCAAATGGATGAAGCCCGAAGGCGCGGCGGTGAAATCCGGCGACATCCTGGCCGAGGTNNACGATGGAGCTCGAGTCGTTCTTCGACGGCACGCTTCTCAAACAGTTCGTCGCCCTGGGCGCACAGGTTCCGATCGGCGCGCCGCTCTGCGCCGTCGGTGAGCCGGGTGAGAGAGTGGATGTGCCGCCTCCGGTGAAACCGGAAATTCATCCCGCAAAACCAGACGCCGTTTCCCCGGCAGCCGCTGCGTCTTCTCCAGTCCGCGACATGCCGACTCCGGCAGCCGCCGTCCCCCCTCCGGTGTCGGCTGTCCCCTCTCCGGCAGCCGGTCTTCCCGCTCCGGCAGCCGGCATCCCCTCCCGGGCATCGCCGGTGCGCATTTCTCCGCTGGCCCGGAAGCTCGCCGCGGAGAAACGTGTGGATTTCTCCCGTCTTGAAGGCACCGGCCCCGGAGGGCGGATCGTCCAGGCCGACATCCTGCTGGCGGAGAAGCAGGCCGCTGCGGCATCGCCCCGCTCCGGCGTCTTGTCGGGCGCCCCCTCGCTCCTCGCCAGCGGCCCGATCCAGGAGGACGAAGTCGTCCGCGTATCCAACATGCGCGCCACCATCGCATCCCGGCTGGTGGATTCGAAAACACACATCCCCCATTTCTACGTTGAGATGGAGATTGACGCCGGGCCATTGCTCGCCCTTCGCGAGCAGCTCAACACCGGGCTCGAAAAGGACGGCGTCAAACTTTCCGTCAACGACTTCATTCTCAAGGGCGCGGCCGGGGCGCTGCGCGTCGTGCCCGCGGTCAATTGCTCGTGGGAGGCCGATTCCCCGGGCGGGGCCTCGATCCGGCATCATCCGGTCGCGCACGTCTCGTTCGCGGTCGCCATCGACGATGGTCTCATCACGCCGGTGATCCGGGACACGGGCCGCAAAACGGTTTTTCAGATCAGCTCGGAGGCCCGTCAACTGGCCACGCTCGCCAGGGAAAAGAAGCTCAAGCCCGAGCAGTTCTCGGGCGGAACGTTCTGCCTCACCAACCTGGGGATGATGGGAGTCGAGCGCTTCGCCGCGATCATCAATCCGCCCAACGCCGCAATCCTCGCCATCGGCGCAATCGTAAAGAAGCCCGTCGTGCGCGGTGACCGGATTGTCGTCGGCCACCGTCTGTCGCTCACGATGTCCTGCGACCACCGCGTGGTCGACGGCGCAACGGGAGCCCGGTACCTCGCCGCTCTCAAGGAGCTGCTGGAGAATCCCGCCCTGCTGTTGGTATAGCGTCAGTCCTGCGGCGTCCCGCGGGCTCAATGCAGCAGCTTTCCGATCATCGAGCGCGCGACCATCGTATACAACTGGCCCGGATCGGGCCGGTCGGGAGTTCCGGCAACCTCGAAGGTGTCGCTCGACTTCAGGTATCCGAGATCATCCCGGCTGGAGGAAAGCATCGGAGCCTTGGCCTGCGTCATGACCTTCTCAACTTTGCCCATCACCCCCAGGCTCAATGTCAGCTTCAGCGGGCGCCCGAACATCGGCTTGTCCGGGTCGTGCGCGATCACGCCCTCGCCCTTCAGACGGAGAACAGGGGATACGAGGGAAAAATCGGCGAGCCGGATGTTCGCCGAGGGGTCGCTCGACACACGCACGTTGAGCTGGTCGAACTGCACCTCGGCCAGCATGCCCGCAATCTCATCGGTCGGGTCCGTGTAAGAGACGATCTTGCCGACCTTGTCTCCGATGTTGTCGATCAGCCGGGCCGCCGTGTTCGTCACGTCGCTCACAATTCCCGTGGACCGCGGCGGCGCCGGCGGCCGCCGCTCCAGAAGGCGGGAGACGCCCTTGCGGCTCTGGAACACAAACTCCCCCCGCGTCCGCCGGACAAGCTCGCCCGGCGTCCGCCCGTCTCCTTCGGCCCGCAGGTGAAGATCGAAGAGCCCTTCGATTGTCGGAGGCTTGTCGGGATCCACCGCCTTGAAGATCGCGCCCATGTCAAACCCCTTCACCTCCAGCAAAAACTTCGATCCGTACGGCCTCGGACCGCCCTCGCCACACCGGATTTCGCCGTCAAGCTCCAGGCGTCCGTTTTCTTCTCCGACCTGCGCCGTCACGTTTTCCAGGACGATGCGCCGCGGCTCGATCACGGCGCGGCCTTTGAGCCCCACGATTTTCGGGAACCGGCCGTACTCGATCGATTTGACGTCGAACTGCACCTGGCCGGTAAGCCCGTTCCATGCCGGCACGCCCGTCGGGGCCGGTTCGGCCGTGTTTGTTTCGGCAGCGGCCGGATCTTTTGCGGGAGCCGCCTGCCCGGACGCGCCGTGCGCACCCGTCTGCGCGCCGTTCGCGGGAGAGAATGCCCCCAGCAGGACCAGCACGTCGTCCAGCGCAAAATGCTCCCCCGAGATCTTGACGTCGGCCGTCCGCCCGCCGGGAGCCAGGCGCAGTGTCGCCGCCAGCGTCAGATCCGATCGTTCGCCTGCGCGATCGACAAGAACCGGCGCCCGCACCGCAATATCCCCCTGTTCGTTGAGCCCGGCCCGGAACGACAGATTGGCCACGGGAAGCGCTTCGCCGGTGGCGGGCGAAACCAGCCCGTTGAGGGTCAGCCTGCCTTCACCCAGCAAATCGTGGTCGAAAGAGAATTTCGAGTTCCCGGTCAGCCTGCCCTGGCGCGGAGGCTCCAGCCCCGCCATCAGCGGCTGTCCGGCCAGCGCCGGAAGGGACAGCTCGAACGACGTCGTTCCCTGAAACCGCAGGTTGGTGAAATCCGGATCGATCGCGACGCCCGCATGCGCGGAGAGGAGGACATCGCCTTTCGGGTTCTTCACGCGCAATCCCGCCAGCCGGGCCGTCGCACCCTGCGGGGAATAGTCAAATGAAGGGTCCGTCTCAACCACCAGATCTCTCAACAAGGTCACTCCTCCCCCCGTGGCCGAAACGCCCTCCAGACGGAACGGCGACGCCGCGGCCATCCGCAATCCCTCGCCCTCCATCCGCAACACGAATTCCCCGTCCGTGAGCTCCCCCTTGAGCTCGACAAATCCCGACCAGGGTTCCCGTACGTCCAGGGGGATCCGCCCGTATTTCACCCGGAACACCTCGCCCGGCTTCCCCGTGAGCGTCGTGATCTGCCGGCGCGACGGGACCACGCGGAAGCCCTCGGGCGAGAACAGATCGACCAGCGGGCGGCCGTCGGCGGTCGCCAGATGCGCCTCCATCCGGTCCACCTGAATGACTTCGCCCGAGCGCGAAAACGCCGTCGAGCCGTGTGCGATCAACGGACCGGCCGGCACATAGGTCCGCGCCAGCGTGGGCAGCGTGGCATCGAAGCTCGCCTGCACCGCGATCGTCCGGTCCGGCTTCACTGCGAGTTCCCCCTGCCCGTCAAGCTGGTCGCCGGCTGCCGTGGTAAAACTCAAATTGGTCAGCCGGACCCGTGTTCCGTCGCGGGAACGCTCCACCTCTGCATCGAGACTGAGGTCGCTGGCGGGAAGCACGACTCGGCCACCCTGGCTGATCGCGAATCCGTGCACGCTGAGGGCCGACGTCGTCTGCAGCCAGACGCGGCCGGCGCCGTGCAGCGCGGCGACCAGCTGGCCCTCGATCTGCTCGCCGGACAACCCGACCCCGGGGAAGAACGACCGTATCCACGCCATTGGGACTCCGGCGAGATTGATCCGGACGAGCTCCCGCTGCGCCCCCGACGGGGCGATGTCGCCCGTGGCCAGGTTCACGGTGAAGGCCTGCACCGCCTGCACGGACAACACCGGTTTCCCGGCTTTGACCTCCGCCGCCAGGTCCGCCACCCGCAGCTGGCCGCGATCGTGCCGCAAATCAAACGTGACCCCGACTCCGAGCCCGTCGAGTTCGCGCAGCCTTGGATCGATGACCTCCAGCCGGCTCGCATTTCCGGTCAACCGTCCCGAAAGCTGCTGGGTCCCTGCCAAAAAACTAACCTCAAAGCGCCCATCGCCGGAGACCGAGAATTCAGGCACGGCAAAGCCGAACACAAACGGCGCCACCTGCCTGTGATTGGCCTGAATCCGCCAGCGCCCGGTGAGCGTTGACGAACCGGCGATATAATCCCCGTCCAGATCCAGGAGCCTGCTGACGGTTCCGTCCTCGATCGAGTTGAGCGCCACCGTGTAGGCCTCGCCGGCCGGAGTGCGCCCCAGCGCGAGATCCGCCTGCAACGAGGCGGCAGCCGGAACCAGCGGCCCGTGCGCAGCCGCATCCAGATGAATGCTCACCCGCTCGACCGCCGACCGGCCGTCCAACGTCGCGGTCAGGACGCCCCGTGTGACGACCTCGTCGACCGGCGTTCCGGGGTCCGGATTCCGGATCGTTGCGTCGAAATTGAACTCGGCGTTGCGTTTCGGGCCGAAGTGCCCCCCGACAATGCGCACCCGCACATCCCCGGGAGGCTTCCCTGCAGCCCTGGGGAGAACGATGTCGGCAGCAACCTCACAGGCATCCACATCAACCTCGCAGGGCAGGTGAAAACGGCTGAGAATCCCGCTGAACTCCGGCACCGCCGCTGCATCGGGCGATGAGGCAGCCGGTATCGCAACCCCGCGCACGCCCGGGGCCGAGGCTCCCGGTTGTCCGGGTTCCGGGGCGCCCGCGCCCGCAACCTCAACTGCCGGTCCGGCACGGGTCAGATCCACCTTCATCCCGGTCACCCGTGCGTTGTGCAGGATGATCCGCCGGTGCACGGCCGCCTGCCACAAGGAAATGCCGAATGACGCCTGCTCCACCGTCACGTCAATTCCCTCCTGTTGCAGATGCAGTCCGCGAATTTCGGTCATCCCAGGGCGGATGGCCACGTGATCCACATCGAGCGTCAAACCCGGCCGCACTGACGCAATCCAGAGCAACACCCGGCGTTGAACCGACGGCAGAAGCGCAAGGCCGAGAATCAACGCAGCCGCCGCAGCCACGGCCCCCGATACGATGAGCCACGGCCGGGCTGCCTTTAAGTTCGAAACTGGATTCCAGGCGGACATCTGTTCGGTAGGTCTCCCTGATAGTACGGTTCCAGACTGTCTTGAGAAGAAAAACCGGAGGAGCGCCCGGTCATGTTCCCATTCTCCACGCGTTCATAATCAAGCAAAGGCATGGACAAGGACAATGAAAACCATTTTATCGGCCGGCTGATCCTCCTATGAACACGTCAGTCCATCCAAGAAAAGTCGCGATCCTCACTGCGGGCGGCCTCGCCCCCTGCCTAAGCTCCGCCATCGGCGGGCTCATCGAACGCTACACGGAGATCGCGCCCGACATCCAGATCATCTGCTACCGCAGCGGCTACAAGGGCCTCCTGCTCGGAGACAGTTTTGAGGTGACTCCAGCAGTGCGCGCCAACGCCGGCATCCTTCACCGCCATGGCGGCAGCCCCATCGGCAACAGCCGCGTGAAGCTGACGAACATCAAAGATTGCCTCAAACGCGGCCTCATCAGGGAAGGCCAGGACCCGCAGAAGGTCGCCGCCGACCAGCTTGTCAAGGATGGGGTGCAGGTGCTGCACACGATCGGAGGCGACGACACGAACACGGCGGCGGCAGACCTCGCTGCGTTTCTGGGGAGAAACGGCTACGGTCTGACGGTCATCGGCCTGCCCAAGACGATTGACAACGACGTCTATCCGATCCGCCAGTCGCTCGGCGCATGGACGGCCGCGGAACAGGGCGCGTTGTATTTCCAGAATGTCGGGGCTGAACGCGGCGCAAACCCGAGAATGCTCATCGTGCACGAGGTGATGGGTCGCAACTGCGGATGGCTGACCGCAGCCACGGCAGCCGCGTATCGCCGCCTGCTTGATCGACAGGCGTTTCTGCCGGAGCTCGGCCTGGGTCGCGAGCGGCTGGAAGTCCATGGGGTGTATCTTCCCGAGATGGCCCTCGACATCGCCGGCGAGGCAAGCCGTCTGAAGGCGATCATGGACCGGACCGACAACGTGAACCTGTTCATAAGTGAAGGAGCCGGAGTGGAGAGCATTGTCGCCGAGCTCCAGGCAAAGGGCCAGGAGGTGCCGAGGGATGCGTTTGGCCACGTGAAGCTCGATGCGGTCAACCCGGGCAAATGGTTTGGCGAACAGTTCGCGCGGATGATCGGCGCCGAAAAGACGCTCGTGCAGAAGAGCGGCTACTTCGCCCGCGCCGCGGCCGCGAATGTTGAGGATCTGCGTCTGATCAAGAGCTGCGTCGACCTCGCGGTGGAATGCGCGCTCAGGGGCGAAAGCGGCGTGATCGGCCACGACGAGGACCGCGGCTGCACGCTCCGCGCAATCGAGTTCTCCCGGATCAAGGGCGGCAAACCGTTCAAGCTCGACACCCCCTGGTTCAGCGAACTCCTCGCGGCAATCGGCCAGCCCAAAGGGGCGGCGGTGACGGTGAAACACTGAGAGCGCATCCTCCAACCGCCTGTCGGGCTTCGCCCTCATAAACCTCTCGGTCGCGGCGTAAAACCGCCGACCGATCTTCTCCCCTGTCGGAAACCGGGCCGGCGTCGTCAAAAAGCGACCCCAACTCGTTTTTCCTCCGGCCTCCGCCC
>PMKA01000483.1 GCA_003157575.1 Opitutia bacterium | reverse complement strand
TGGGCAAGACGGTGCAGGTCATTCCGCACGTCACGAACGAGATCAAGGCCCGCATCAACCAGTCCGGCGACGGCGTGGATGTGCTCATCACGGAGATTGGCGGGACGACGGGCGACATCGAAGGGCTGCCGTTCCTCGAGGCGATGCGCCAGTTCGCCCTGGAAGTCGGGCCGCGGGAGGTCCTTTTCATCCATGTGACGCTGGTGCCTTTCCTGAGCGCTGCGGGGGAACTCAAGACAAAGCCCACCCAGCAGAGCGTGGCAAAGCTTCGCGAGATCGGCATCCAGCCGCACATCCTTGTGTGCCGTTGCGACCATCCGCTCATGCC
This sequence comes from Opitutia bacterium, assembly GCA_003157575.1. GTDB lineage: Bacteria > Verrucomicrobiota > Verrucomicrobiia > Opitutales > Opitutaceae > Fen-1467. Next base: position 13,803 of record PMKA01000483.1, on the reverse strand, counting down.
TGAACTGCGCGAGAAGCTGAGCCTTTTCTGCAACGTCCCGGTCCGCGCCGTCATCGAGGAGCGCAACGTCGAGTCGTCCATCTACGAGCTGCCGCTCATGCTGCAAAAGGAGGGGATGGACGATCTCGTCGTTGAGATGCTCGACCTCAAGGCGCCCGCCAATCCGAAGAACATCTGGACGGAGATCGTCCGGCGCATCAAGTCGCCGCGCCATGAGATTTCAATCGGGGTCGTTGGAAAATACATCGAACTGCAGGACGCCTACAAGTCGGTGTACGAATCGATCACCCACGGGGCCATTGCGAACAACACGAAGGTGAACATCGTGCGCATCGACGCGGAGGCGCTCGAAACGAAGGGAGGAACCGCGGTTTTGGAGGGACTGGACGGCATCCTCGTTCCGGGAGGCTTCGGAGAGCGCGGCATCGAGGGGAAGATCGCTGCGGCGAGGTATGCCCGCGAGCACGGGGTTCCCTACTATGGGCTCTGCCTGGGTCTGCAGGTGGCGGTGATCGAGTTTGCGCGGAACGTCCTCCACCTCGCCGGGGCGAACAGCACCGAGTTCAACCAGGCCACGCCTCATCCCGTTATCAACATCATGGAGGAGCAGAAGAAGATCATCGACAAGGGCGCCACGATGCGGCNNCACCGGCACCGCTACGAGGTGAACAACGAATACGTGGGCCGTCTTCAGCAGGCCGGTGTCACGGTGAGCGGACGCAATCCGCGGCGCAATCTGGTCGAGATCATCGAGCTCAGGGATCATCCCTGGTTTGTCGCCGTCCAGTTTCACCCCGAGTTCCAGTCGAAGCCCAGTTCGGCGCACCCGCTTTTCGCCGCGTTTGTCCGTGCGGCGCTGAAATTCCACCGAGGCCGGGCGCTCAATGTCGGAAAGCGGAAACCGGGAACCGAAAGGCGGAAACAGGACGCCGCAGTGCGGAAGCCGGTGGCCGGAAAACGCAAACGGGGGACCGGAAACAAAGCTGTCAAGAGCTGACGCTTCGTTGCCCGCGAATTCTGTCACGTTCCGCGCCGCATCCAGTCACAATGATTTTTGACCCTGCAAGGCTGCTGTTCATCGCCGGGCCGTGCTCGCTCGAGAACGAGGGCGTCTGCCGCGCCGTGGCGGCGAGCCTGACGGCGATTGCGCGCGAACACGCCGACCTAAAAATCGTCTTCAAGGGTTCCTTCGACAAAGCCAACCGCACTTCGGTCTCCGGCCCCCGCGGCACGGGTATGGAGGCGGGGCTGGAATTGCTTGCGATGGTGCGCCGCGACTACGGCTTTCCGGTGTTGACGGATGTGCACGAGAGCGTCCAGGTGCCGGCCGCCGCCGAGGTCTGCGATGTCGTGCAGATTCCCGCATTTTTGTGCCGGCAGACGGACCTGCTGCTCGCCGCGGCGAAGACGGGCAGGGTCGTCAACGTCAAGAAAGGCCAGTTTCTGTCGCCGCAGGAAATGCAGTTTGTGATCGCGAAGCTCCAGCAGGGGGGGGCGGCCGAAATCTGGCAGACCGAGCGGGGAACGACCTTTGGTTATCAGAATCTGGTCGTCGACATGCGCAGTTTTCCGCTGATGAAGGCGAACGGGCATCCGGCGATTTTCGACGCCTCTCACAGCGTGCAACTGCCGGGAGCCGCCGGCGGCAAGAGCGGAGGCCAGCGTGAATTCATTCCGCCGCTGGCGAGAGCCGCGCTCGCGGCCGGCGCCGACGGGATCTTTCTTGAGACGCACCCCCGGCCCGAGGAGGCAATTTCCGACGGACCGAACATGATACCGCTGGCCGATCTTCCGGCGTTTGTCACCAGCTGCCTTGCCGTCTGGCGGGCAGTGAGGGCTTGAGCGCCGCGGGTCACCGTCCGGCGGGATGCGGCGGGCGGAGGACGCTCCCCGGGCACGCGATGCGATCGTCGCGTATTTGCGCGTCAATCCGTCGGAGGGCGCCGCAGCCACGAATTCGGAGCGAACGATCTGTTGGTTCCGAGAATTCCTGACGCCCGGCGTTGACCGCGGCAATCCGGTCGCCTAACAATCCCCGCCGCAAGAAACCCTGAATTGCATGGAAACCCTCCTGATTGACGTGCCGGTTCCCTCGATGGGCGCCACAGTGAATGAATTTACGGTGATCGACCTCCTGGTCGCGCCGGGGACCCGGATCGAGAAAGGACAGAGGGTGGCCGAGCTGGAGAGCGACAAGTCGGCGTTTGATTTTGAGGCGCCCTGTGACGGCACCATCATCGCGATCCATGGGCGGGCGGGGGATATCATTCGCTCGGGCGCGCCGTTCCTGCGGATCGAGACGACGGATGAGAGCTTGAAACACCTGCAGGTTCAGGAGACGCCGGATGCCGGGAAGCTGAAACAGGACGCGGGAACGTCTGGCGGCGAACCGGTCTCGACGCTCGCGGTGGCGCCGGCAGCAGTTCCTCCGCCGGTTTCTCCCGCCCCATCCGCTCCATCTGCCATCCGGCCCCCGGCTGCCGCGCTCCAATGGACGCCCCGCGCGGTGAAGCTGGCGCAGGAAGCCGGCCTCGATCACACGACGATCGCGGACATTGTGGCGACGGGTCCGGGGGGGAGGGTTTCGGGAGACGACGTCGAGAAGTATCTTTCTGCCCGCACCCCGGCGGCAGTCCCGGCCGCCAGTCCCCGGACTGCCCCCGCCGTTGACGGATTTCAGGCGTTTGGGGAGGAGACGGTTTGCGTCGCGGGGATCGGCTTTGCGGTGCCGGACAACATCCGGCTGAACAGCGAAATCTTGAAGGCGTTTCCGGAAATGACGGATGCGGAGATAGTGAAGCTGACGGGAATCCAGGAGCGCCGCTACGCCGCGGAGGACGAGACCGCCACCCATCTCGCGGCGATCGCAGTCCAGCGCGCACTGGCGCGGGCGCGGATGCACGTCGGCGATATCGACGGCATCATAATGGCGACGCTGTTGCCCGACCAGCCGGTCCCCAGCGCGGCGAGCAGCCTGGCCCGGCATCTCGGGATCAGGACCGCGCTTGCCTTCGACCTCAACGCCGCCTGTGCCGGCTGGCTGTACGCCCTTGAGGTGGGCCGCTCGCTGATTCGTGCGGGCACGGCGCACTGCCTTCTGGTCGTCACGGCCGAATTGCTGTCGCGCATAACGAATCCCAACGATCACGGAACGGCCTTCCTGTTCGGCGACGGGGCCGGGGCTGCGGTGCTGAAAGGCATGGCCGGGGGACACAGGCTCAACCGGATGAATCTCAGCGGCGATTCCTCGTTCTTTGAGGCGATCCAGAGGCCGGGAGGCGGGGCGATGCGGCTGGTGCCCAATGCGAACGGCGACGACATGCATCATTTCTATCTGCAGATGAACGGCGGCGTGGTTTTCAAGAACGCCGTCATCGCCTTTGCGGACCAGATCGAGAAGACGTTGTGTCGGCACAAGCTCAAGGCAGGGGATGTTCAGTGGGTGGTGCCGCATCAGGCCAACGAGCGGATTTTGAAGGCGGTGAGCAAGCGGGTCGGAATCCCGTACGATCGTTTTGTGGTGACGCTGGGGAAGTTCGGCAACACTTCGGCTGCGTCGGTCTCGATGGCGCTCGGATGGGCGGCCGAAGAGGGCATCTTCAACGATGGCGACAAGATCGTCTGTTGCGCCGTGGGCGCGGGCTTCACCTATGCCGGCGGTCTTTTGACGTGGTAGGCATCGCCGGAAGGGCGGGACGTTTTGGGCATTTCAGGGATTGGAAACGCTGGAGTTCCGCCGATTACGGTACATGATCGGCATCAGCCATGAATAAGAAACTGACTTTTACCGTGACCGAGCAGGTGAATCCGCTGCGCACCCGTACGATCGTGGACCTGTGCGATTATCTGACGGAGAAGATGCTTGTGCCCCGCTTTGCCGCGAGCGGATCGAAGTGGAGTCATGAGTTCATGGATTTCTTCACGTTCGACAACACGTGCGATCCGCTGCAACCCACCGGCACGATCATCTTCACCGTGCCGCCGCTGTTTGACGGATGCGCCGCCTCGCTCGAAGCGGCGATCCTCGACGAGCTGGGCAAGCTGAAGATCAAGACGGGGGCGATCATCCAGGAGGAGCACCCGACGGTTCCCTCCGCGCACGTGATGCGCATCCAGATCGCCGAGAACCCCACGGCCCTGCTGCAGCCGCCGGAGGTGAACATGAGCGTCACGCGCGGCACCGTTGTCCTGCGCGACCTGCTCGGATACCAGGCGGTCAACGGACGCTACGAGTTCGCGGCGGACGAACTCATGCAGCGCATCCTGGCGGTGACGGAGGACAAGATTGCCGCCTGCACGGCAAGCCCGGTGCGGGAGGCGCAGTCGGATGCGGATGTGCACCGGGCTCCAAGCCCCATCAGCATGAAGGCCGTCCAACGCTGCCTGGAGGAGATCCGCCTGTTCGCCGAGTGGGCGACGAGTCACCAGTACAAGCGGCTGGCCGCGTACTGAGGATTCTCCGGTGTTTGCATGGGGGGCGGCGCGCCGTCGCCGCCGACGCCCTATTTGACTGGCTGCAGGTTTCCCGCGAATGCGCGCGCCCGGGCGGCAACGCGTGCGGCTGCAGGCGCGAGGGCCGCCTCCACCGCCGCTGTCATTGTAGTGCCCAGGGTGAACGGATCGAAGACCTCGATGGCGAAGATCCGCACCTGCCGCGGCATTTCGAGCCCGAGCATCGCTCCCAGGGCGAGCGTTTCCCCGATGCCAAGAAAATGGGGCGAAGTCGTGAGAATGAGGGACAGATCTTCGGCGGCCACCTCATGAATGTGTCCCGGCGGCGTCTCGCCGGTCTGAACCGAGTCGACGAGCACCACGGCCTCCCTGCCGGCGATTTCGTCGAGCAGCGCCAGCCCCATCTCGGTGGTGGCCTTGACCTCGATTTCAGGCGAATCGGTCACCTGGCCCCCAACCGCCGCGGCGACGCGCAGCCCGATCGCATCGTCGGTCAGGATGTCGTTGCCCAGACCTAGGACCAGGACTCTGGGGAGGGGAGCCGGCATGGGACGACGTTATGCTGCGGCAACGCCCGGCGTCCAGCGCCGATCCGGCGGCGGCAACCGGGAAAACCGGTTTCCTGCCGCGCATCCTACTCCATTGCGGGCTTTACGAGAGGGTACAATTGCCTCCAAAGCATGTCCTCCCGTGCCACCACGTCGTACACGTATTCGGCATCGAGCCCGGCCGGATCCAGAACATTCAGAATCCAGGACAGCAGGATCTCGCCGTCGCTGTCCACATAGGCCGCCGCAAAGGCCTTGTTGCGATTGAAATCGTTGATGATTCTCATCACCGCGGCCCGCCGGTCCGCCGGCACCTTGATCCGCGTTTGCGCTTGGATGATGATGCCGCGCTCGACCACCTGAGCCGCATCGTTTTTGTTCAGCGGTTGGGTGTCGACGAATATGGTGAACGCGGGCGTCGTTTCGCCCTTCATTGGCAGCTCCAGCCACAGATCGTCGCCCTTGGTCTTTTCGGTCACGATCATCTTGTGGTTCGCAATCAGGTACTGCTCGATGATCTTCTCCATTGAGCTCTCGTCTTGCACAACCGTGAGCCTGCAGAGCTTCTGGTCTTGCGCCCGCGCCATGGAGGCGCTCCAGGTTCCGAGTGCCGCTGCGACAATGATCAACAGGATGATTTTTTTCATAGGGGTTGTTGGTGTTGTTCTGACGGCCCTTGTGGCGATATCCGGACGGCAGGCGGAATGGCGGCGGTTTGGATCGCCACGTCCGGCTGCGTCAGACTCGTGCCGATCAAGGCAGGTCGGAACATTCCCTGGTTTCTCGTTGGGACTGAATTGGCGGGGATGGGGTGGGGGCGACTCGCGTCGGTTCCCATAGGACCGGGCGGCAGCCTTGCCCGATTGTGCGGGTTTTGCCAACCGATTCTCGCGATGCGGAGAATTGCGGGCGAAGGATCGGATCGCGACGGCGTCGAAAATTCGCCGGTTTTTCCCGGGAGAGCCTGTCGGAACGCAAGTTCGACAGCGTCCTGATTCGACATGACGCTCGTCGGGAGTGATCGTTCCTTCACCGCCACTCATGAACACGATCCGGTTCTCAGTCTTCCTGCTGCTCGCCCTCGTCCTGCCTGGTCTCGCCGCGGCCGATTCTCCCGGCAGGATCCGGATCGTCCTTGTTGGCGACTCCACGGTCACCGACCATGATGGCTGGGGGCTCGGCTTCCGGCAGTTTATCGACGAAACACGCGCCGAAGTAATCAACACCGCGCAGAACGGCCGCAGTTCGATGAGCTTCATCAAGGAAGGCCGCTGGGAGAAGGCGCTCGCCCTCAAGGGAGACTATTACCTGATCCAGTTCGGCCACAACGATGAACCCGGGAAACCCGGCCGCTCCACCACGCTCGACGAGTACCGCGGCTACATGAACCGCTACGTCGACGAGGCCCGCGCGATCGGCGCCAAACCCGTCCTTGTGACCTGTCTGGTCCGACGACAGTTCGACCCGGCTGATCCTCACAAGATCAATTCCAGCCTCGTGGGGCACGTCGCGATCATGAAGGAGATCGCGGCGGCGAAGCACGTGCCCCTCCTGGATCTGCATGCCCGCAGCAAGGCGTTCTGCGAACAGCTCGGCCGCGAAAGCTGTCTCGCCCTCGGCCCGACGAAGACGGTCGATGGGAAGGTCGTCCCAGACAACACCCACCTCAACGCGCAGGGGAGCGTGCGCATCGGCCGGTTGGTGACCGAAGAGCTGCGCAAAGCCGTGCCGGAGCTTGCCGCCGTGCTTCGCGAGAATCCCGTCAGCGAAAACCCCGTGCCGCCCGAAAGAAAGTCCGACGCCGTTGTCTCCGCCGACGCCTCCGGGACCCCTGCCACGGTGCAGGCCGCAGTCAACGCCGAGGCCGTCGGTCCCGATCCGAAGGAGATCCCGGTTCCGGCGATCAAGACGCCGATGGGGACACTGCCCGGGGCGAACGAGCTGCCGGAGTGTCCGGAATTGCCCGACGTCCTCACGATGAATGACGGCGCGAAGGTCGCCACGCCCGGGCAGTGGAAGCAGCGTCGCGAGGAGATGAAACGCACGCTCGCCTACTATGCGGTTGGCCGGATGCCGCCGCCGCCCGGCAACGTGAAAGGCCGCGAGGTCCGTGCGGAGATCGTGCTCGACGGCAAAGTGAGATATCGCCTCGTTCACCTGACCTTTGGGCCCGGTGAAAGCCTGGCGCTGGACATCGGCGTTTTCACCCCGGTCGAGGGAGGGCCGTTCCCGGCCATCATCCTGCACAGCAGCACGCCTCCCGGTGGCGCCGTGCTCCCGCGCCTGCCGCAGGGGCCGAATCAGGGCCGCGGCGAGGATGTCCTGTTCCTGGTCGGCCCGACTCCTTCGTCGATGGCTTCGGCCGCAGAGCCGGTCGTCCCCGGACAAGAACCCCCGGCGGAGGCTTCGCGCAGCGCCGGCGAAGGAGCCGTTGGCGTTGCGACCGCGGACTCGGTCGCCGGCCGAAACCGCGAAGTGTTCCGCCGTGGCTACGCGCTGGTGATGTTCAATCCCAACGATTGCGCGGAGGACACGACGCTGCGCAACGCGGATGGCAGCTGGGCGTTTCGGAATACCCGCTTCTATCCGGCTTACCCCGGCTACGACTGGGGAATCCTGGCGGGTTGGGCGTGGGGAGTGTCGCGCATCGCCGATTTTCTCGAGACCGATCCGGCCATCGATCCGGCCAAACTCATCGTCACGGGTGCGTCGCGCTACGGGAAATCCACGATGATCGCCGCGGCCTTCGACGAGCGGCTGATGGGCGCCCCGGTCGTGACGGGTGGCGGCGGGGTGGGGGCCTATCGATTCGCCGGACCGCGCCACAGCGAGTCCCTGGATGTCATGGTGAAGAAATACCCCAATTGGTTCTCGCCCAACCTGCATGAATTCTGGGGGCGGCGCGAGAGGCTCCCCTTCGACCAGCACTGGTTCCTTGCGCTCTGCGCTCCGCGTCCGTTCCTCGCGTTGGAAGGCGAGACCGACACGATCTCGCTGCCCGAGGCGGTCCGGCGGTCGATGCTTGCCGCCCGGCCCGCCTATGCGCTCCTCGGCGCGAAGGACCGGCTCGGTGTGAACTACGCCAGGCACGGCCACGCTTTCACACCGGAGGACTGGACTGCAATCATGGACTTTGCCGACAAATACCTGCGCGGAATGCGGATCGATCGTACGTTCGATCGTTTTCCCGAATAGCCGCCGGCTGTGCCATCGTCTGTGCTCTCTATTTGTTTGGGGCCGTGGCTGAAAGACGCTCTGTCCGTGCGGTCGTTTCGGCAAATCCACTATCGGCGGGGCAGGGCCGTCCGGCCCGCGCCCGGACCGGACGCCAGGCCGGGCGGATTCCGCTGGTTTTCCGGTTCGTCGGTCTGTTAGGGTGATTTCACAACGATTGTCCGCCTGTCATGAGTGACGTCTACCTGTACGGAATGATTTCGCCGAGCACGGTGCACGTGCTCCGCGGAGATTTTGCCTTTCCGCAGGCGAACGGGTACGCGGAGATAGCACAAACCCTTCCGTCCATCGGCGGCGAGGCGGCGAACTCGGCGATCGTTCTCTCGAAACTCGGCCTGAAGACCAAGCTCGACGGCAACTGGATAACCCCGTCCGGCGCCGACAAGGTATTCGGGATGCTCGGAGCGTATGGGATCGACCTGACGAGCCTGTCGGTCAAACCCGCGGCCGGGACCGAGGAGATTGTCATCGCGGATGCCGCCACCCGGACCGTCTTCGGCAAATATGCAGGCTTTCACACTGGACCAAGGCAGTGGAACGATCCCAGGCCGGAGGACATCGAACAGTCGTCGATGGTCTGTCTCGACCCATATTTCCGAGAACAGTCGACGGAGGCGGCGGAACTTTGCGTCAAATTCGCGCGGCCTTATGTCACCCTTGACTGCCGCTACGACGGCTACGTGGCGCAGAATGCGGCCGCGGTCGTTATTTCCCATGAACTGCGCGACCAGGCCTACGCCGGGCGCGATCATCAAGGGGTGTTCAAGGAATATCTGGAGCGCTGCCAGGGTCTGGTGATATTCACTTTTGGCGGTGAACCGTTGTGGTTTGCGCGACCGGGCGGCTCGCGGAAGATATTCCGGCCCTATAAGATCGACCCGGTCGACACAACCGGCGCCGGCGATTCTTTCCGGGGAGCCATCGCATACGGTCTTCTGAAGGGTTGGAGCGACGAGGCGACCGTCGAATTTGCGTCAGCCGTGGCGGCCTGCGTTTGCCTCACCGTCCCGCATGCCTTGAACGCGCCGGGAATCGACGAGATCGTTGCATTTCAAGAGCGGAACAGGAGGAGCGACCGCTTTGCACAGGCATGATGGTCTGGGGTCGGAACGAGGTTGCACGCAGGCGAGGCGAGCGTGATCAGGTGCTCCCGAGCGGCGTCGGAGCGATCACGCGCGCCAGCGTGTTTGGACTCCGAGGCAGCCGCGATTTGCGGGGGCTGTTTATCGCCGGCCCATGCCGTAACCCCGAGAAGGACCAGCCCGCCGGCCAGAATATGCCGCGAGAGTTGTGTCGCTGGCGGCCGAATCGAAACGAAATTCCTGTCGGCAAGAACCGCCGGCTCTGGGGTCATGGGCTGCAGATTTCGAAATGGTGGCGATCGCGAGGCAGAACCCTGTCCATTAAGATCTCCCAAGGGATCAGGGCTTTGTGAGTCGCGGATCGAACAGGAACGAGCGCGGCCCGGAGACGACCCAGCTCAGGCTGAAATGGGGGTGGGCGGGATTGAGCAGGCAGTTCAGTTCGCCGGGGACGATACTACTAGGGACCCAATGCGCAACCGAGGTGCGGGCCGCCAGCCAGGTGTTGCCGAATGCTTGTGTAGAGGGGATGTCCCGTTCCCATCCGACCGGGAGCGATGGCGCGGCTGCAATCACGGCTTCAGGAACTTCGATTTCCCAATGGTTGAAGGGCGCGATATTGTTGGATCTCTGGATATGGACGAGGCTTTCCGTCATCGCGAGCGAGAGGTGCTCGGCGGCGTAGACGATGAGTCGTCCCTGGCTGTGCCAACGGCCCTTTCCGTAGAGACCGCCGCGCCCGCCAAAAGCGTCAGCAGCGGTTGCTGAATACTCAGCAAGTGCGATCCGGTGCAGCAGCATGGCGGATCACATCACATTGCCGTAGGCGATGCCGTTCAGCACGGCTTCGACCTCCCGCGCGCCCATGTCGGTATCGAGCATATCGATCGGCGCAAGCCCATCAAGCGCCGGCGCCGGGGAACGGAGCCACCGCGAGACAGCTTCGTCCGTCGTGAAGATCTTTCGTGCCTCGCGATGGACGCGCGCGATCCGGACCAATTTTTCTGTATTCTCCCGGGAGAGGCGTACGGCCCTTTTCCGCTGGTCGCGCAGCGTGCGCGGCGACACGCCAAGCTTGGCGGCCAGTTCATCGGCCGTCAGAAACAGCACCTTGGCGACGCCATCAAAAGCGCCCGTCGGCAGGCCCGTCCGAATGACAGCCACCGCTTTGGAGAGTGGCATCTCTGCGACTTGGAATGCAGTGATCGCTTGCATAAGATCGAGTGATGGCATTATTGCCTAAAATGCAAGCAGGAATGCCGATGCTGCAGATTATGACGACCCTGCGGGTCATCGGGATGAGAGTTAAGACATGTCCATTTAGCTCGGCTCCCGGGAATGTGTATATTTTGCGAGTCCTGCACCGTACGGTCTGCTTGGACCCGATAATCCAACCTGCGCTGACAAAACACACGTGACAACGATTCGTCGGCCCGGACATTTGTCTCTATTTGCCCGGGCCGAGCAGTTGCCGTTTGGTCTCAGGCGGAACATTCTGCTCCTCGCTCTCCTCGGCCTCCGGGTTTGCTTCTGCCAGGGCCATGGCCGCGCGTGGGTCATGTTCTGCAATATTCAACGCGGCGAAGAGTATCGCATTGTTTTTCTGCCGTCCGTTGGGAATCTTGTTGATCAGTGCGATGGCTCCTGCGGGATCGGTCGCTGACATGCGTATCGCGATCTTTCCCTGCCCCTCGGCCAGCGCCTCGCCTGCATACCCCCGCCATTGGCCCGGCGAAATCTCCGCCGCAACCGCGGCGGCAGCCCTGGGATCGCGCTCGGCCTGCGAGTTCACGACCTCATAAAGGGCACTATCGCGGTCTGTGCCGGTGAGCTTGCGGGCATAGGCAAGCGCTGCCGCACAGTCTTTTTCCGCCAACCAGCCCACGAGTATGTTTCGCATGCCTTGTTGATCCGTCGGGTCGGGCAGCTCATCGACGTGGCTGAGCGCCGCGGCCGGATAACGGTGCCCCCAATCTCCCAGCAGCTCCTTCATCATCGTTGGGTGAAAAGTGCCCGGAGGTAGGTCTTTTGCGAAAGTCCAGGCAGCGCCCGGGTCCACGTGAAGCCATTCGTTAACGACGATGCGCAGCAGGATGGTTCGATCGCGTCCCGGTGGATATCCGAGGGCAAATGCTGACGCTGCCTCAGGCTGGCGCTGCGCCCAGCCTCCCACGGTCACATTGATCAAGTCGTTCCGCTCTGAACCCGGCGCAAGTTTCTGCACCCAGGCGAGTGCCGCCCGCGGTGCCGGGCCGGCCCACACCTGCATAACTTTGCGCAGCGACTCAGAACGCGCCCGCTGTTCAGGTGAAAACCCAAGTGCATAATCGGCGGCGGCGACGGGTTCACGTTGCACCCACACCCAGAGGATCATGTCGATCAGCTGCTGCTGCTCAAAATCCGCAGTATTCTTCCTCGTCCAGTCAAGCGCCCCCCTTGGGTCTCTCGCCGCCCACGGTTGCACGTAGGCGCGGAGCAAGTTCAAACGCGCGCAACATCCCGGCAGACCAGTTGCCAAACACCCGACGCCGCAACTCGGCCGCGTTTACTGAAGGCCGAGGACGAGCAGCAGTCCGCCCAGCGCGACGCGGTACCAGCCGAACGCGTTGAACGTATGCGTCTGCACGAAGCGCAGCAGCCATTTCACGGCGATGAACGAAACGGCCGCCGAAACCACCAGGCCCAGGGCGCCCAGCGCCCAGCGCTCCGGCTGCGCAGCCGCGGCCGGGTGACGCAGCCCTTCGAGGATTTCATAGCCGCCGGCGGCCAGCATCGTCGGGATCGCGACGAGGAAGGAGAACTCCGTCGCGAGAGGCCGGTTCAGGCCGAGGAACAAAAGCAGAATGATGCACGCGCCCGACCGGGAGGTGCCCGGAAACGCCGCCGCGACCAGTTGCGCCAGACCGACGCCCACGGCCATGCCCCAGGTGACCTGATCCTTGAACGAGCGGCCCTTGAGGTGCGCCTCGATGAGAAGGAACGCCACGCCGCCGACCAGGAGGGCGATGGCGACCGGAAGGATCGTTTCCGGGAGCTTCAGCCCGCCTTTCTTCAGGGCGTAGCCGCCGGCCCCGGTGATGAAGAACGCGAGCAGGAGCTGGAGTGCGTAGACCTGCGTCACCCGGTCCCGCCACTGGAAGATGAACTGGTGGAATCGCCGGTGAAACAGCGGAATCACCGCCAGCACCGCGCCGGATTGGATGACTACATTAAAGAGCTCCGATTGCCGCGGCAGCCAGTGCTCGGCGATCAGCAGGTGCGCGGTCGAGGAGACCGGCAGGAATTCGGTGATTCCTTCGATGATTCCAAGGACGATCACTGCGAGCAACTCAGGCATGGGCCGAAGACGAAGACGGAACTTCCCTGTTTCTCAAGTGGAAAAGCCGGGATCGATCCTGCGCCACGGAGCACGCCAGCCGGGCGGCTGGTCAAATCCCTCCACGAAAAGCGCCGCACAAACGCCGATCGCGAGCGCCGGTTTTGCTCCTGGCAACCTGGAGGGCTCGAAGTCCGGCAGGCTGCCAGCCCGCCGAACTCCGTTCGATGGACAGAACATTCCGGACACAGAGGATTTCTCGCGCGAAGGCGCAGGGGCGCGAAGCAGAAATGATCGGCTTCCGGACTTACGCGCCGTTCAGGCGCCGTGAGCCTCGCGCAGGATCTCGGTGAACTCCTCCAGCCGGCTCCGGGCTTTGGCGCTGCGGGCGCCCAGATTCTGCAATTCGTTCAGCGCGGCAGCTGTAGTGGCTGGCAGGAGGGTTTTGTCCAGCTTGGCGGTATTCCGAACCGAAGCCCGGCCGCCATCGCGGACACCTTCGATCCGGATATCGCCATGGAGACTCTCCGGCAGCAAATCGAGCAGGTAGGTGCGGATCAGCTCACCGCGTTCGGCTTCGGAGCGGGAAGCGGACTTGGCCAACGCTTCCAGATGATCCGGCCGAATCGTGCGGTATTTGCCGTGCAGATAGTTATTGACCCGGCTGACGGCGATTCCAGTCGCAGCGCTCAATTGGACCTGGTTGATATGGTTCTTCTCCATAAAAAGCAGGAGGGTGCCGGAGAAGTACTGGGTGCGGGGAGGTTTGGTTCTTTTTTTGGTCATTGGGAAAACGAGGAAACACTGATCTAGGAAACGACTATGTCGACAGCCAAACGCGAAACAGCGATTGAGAGAAGAGAATTCGATGGACGTTGTCGGTTCCCATTCGCAGTCATCCGGTCGAAGAGAAGCACAAACTGCCCGTGCGGTTGATGCCAACGCGCGCCCAGACAGACGGCGCAGATGACAATCTTACGGAAAAGCAGTTCGTCCGAACGATCGACAACCCACACGGGTTCGAATCCCGGCACGGGTTGCCACGCGTTTACGGTGACGATAATACCTCAAGCTCATGGAGCTTCGGCCCCACGACGTCGCCGAGACGGTCTCCAGCCCGATATAGGACAAACCCGAAACCGACCAATGCAATGACCAGCACGATGAACGC
>PMKA01000074.1 GCA_003157575.1 Opitutia bacterium | reverse complement strand
CGGCAAATTGGGTGGTGGAGAGTGCGGCAATCTGCGTGTCGGCCAGCGAGGCGATTCCGGTGATGGTCAGTCCCTTGATCTGCCTGGTGGTCAACGCTGCGAACTGGGTTGACGACAACAGGCCGATCTGGGTCGTGGTCAGGTTGGAGATTTCCGTCGAAGTCAGTGCGGCAAATTGGGTGGTTGTGAGTCCGGCGAGCTGGTCTGAAGTCAGGCCCGTGACCTGCGTGGCGGTGAAGGCCGAGATCCGGGCGGCCGCCAAGGATGAGAACTGGGTTGCGGCAAGGGCCGCGACGCCAGTGCTGGTCAGACCTGCAAATTGCGTGGCGTTAAGCGAGGCGAGCTGGGAGGTTGAGAGCACATCGACCGCCGTTGTGGAGAGAACTCCGATTTGGGCGCTCGTCAGTCCGTCGAGCTGGTTCGTGGTTAGCGCAGCGATCTGAGTGTCGGCCAGCGAGGCGACTGCGGTTGTGGTAAGCGCGGCGATCTGGGCCGACGACAGAACGGCGAGCTGCGTCATCGGCAGCAGGCTTATTTCGGTGCTGCTCAGCCCTTTGATCTGGTTGCTTGAAAGGACGGAAAATTGCGCTGTGGAGAGTGCGGCGATCTGTGTGTCGGCCAGCGCGCTGATTTCAGCGCTTGTCAGTCCCCTGATCTGCCTGGTGGTGAACGCTGCCAACTGGGTCGTCGACAGCAGGCCGATCTGGGTCGTGGTCAGGTTGGCGATCTCCGTCGAAGTCAGCGCCGCGAACTGGGTGGTTGTGAGTCCGGCGAGCTGGTCTGCAGTCAGGCCTGTGACCTGCGTGGCGGTGAAAGCCGAGATCTGGGTGGCTGCCAGGGCTGAGAACTGGGTTGTGGTAAGCGCCGCGACGCCAGTGCTGGTCAGACCCATGAATTGGGTGGTGTTAAGCGATGCGAACTGGGCGTTGGAAAGCGCAGCGACCGCCGTTGTGGAGAGAGCTCCGATTTGGGTGCTGGTCAGTCCATCGAGCTGGTTTGTTGTCAACGCAGCGATCTGTGTGTCGGCCAGCGAGGCGACCGCGGCCGTGGCAAGCGCGGCGATCTGGGTCGAGGACAGTGCGGCGAGCTGCGTCATCGCCAGCAGGCCAATTTCGGTGCTGCTCAGACCCTTGATCTGGGTGCTGGAAAGGGCGGCAAATTGGGTGGTGGAGAGTGTGGCAAGCTGCGTGTCGGCCAGTGCGTTGATTCCTGCAATGGTCAGACCCTTGATCTGTTTGGTGGTGAACGTCGCGAACTGGGTTGTCGACAGCAGGCCGATCTGGGCCGTGGTCAGGCTGGCGATCTCCGTCGAAGTCAGCGCTGCGAACTGGGTGGTTGTGAGTCCGGCGAGCTGGTCTGAAGTCAGGCCCATGACCTGTGTGGCGGTGAAGGCCGAGATATGGGTGACTGCCAGGGAAGAGAACTGGGTTGCGGTAAATGAGGCGATGTCAGTGCTGGTCAGGCCGGCAAATTGCGTGGCGTTAAGCGATGCGAGCTGGGAGGCGGAAAGCGCACCGATTGCCGTTGTGGAGAGAACTCCGATTTCGGCGCTCGTGAGTCCGTCGAGCTGGCTCGTGGTCAACGCAGCGATCTGAGTGTCGGCCAGCGAGGCGACTGCGGTCGTGGTAAGCGCGGCGATCTGGGTCGACGACAGGGTGGCGAGCTGCGTCATCGCCAGCAGGCCAATTTCGGCGCTGCTCAGCCCTTTGATCTGATTGCTTGAAAGGACGGCAAATTGCACTGTGGAGAGTGCGGCGATCTGAGTGTCGGCCAGCGCGCTGATTCCGGCGCTTGTCAGTCCCTTGATTTGCCTGGTGGTGAACGCCGCAAACTGGGTTGACGACAAGAGGCCGATCTGGGTCGTGGTCAGGCTGGCGATCTCCGTCGAAGTCAGCGCTGCGAACTGGGTGGTTGTGAGTCCGGCGAGTTGGTCTGAAGTCAGGCCTGCGACTTGCGTGGCGGTGAAAGCAGATATCTGGGCGGCTGCCAGGGATGAGAACTGGGTTGCGTCAAGGGAGGCGATCCCGGTGCTGGTCAGACCCTTGATTTGAGTGGTGTTGAGCGAGGCGAGCTGGGAGGTGGAGAGCGCATCGACCTCCGTTGTGGAGAGAACTCCGATTTGGGTGCTCGTCAGTCCGTCGAGCTGGTATGTTGTCAACGCAGCGATCTGTGTGTCGGCCAGCGAGGCAACTGCGGTCGTGGTAAGCCCGGCGATCTGGGTCGACGACAAGACGGCGAGCTGTGTCATCGCCAGCTCGCCTATTTCGGTGCTGTTCAGACCATTGATCTGGGTGCTGGAAAGGGCGGCAAATTGGGTGGTGGAGAGTGTGGCAATCTGCGTGTCGGCCAGCGCGTTGATCCCGGTGGCAGTCAAACCCTTGATTTGAGTGGTTGTAAGTGCCACGAGTTCCGCGATGGTCAGCGCGCCGACCGCGACCGTTGAGAGCGCTCCAATCTGGGTGGCCGACAACGCTCCGAACTGTGTGTCAGTCAGGGCTGCGATCTGGGTGCCGGCAAGGCCGCTTACCGCAGTCGTTGAGAGCGCTCCGATCTGGGTGGCCGACAACGCGGCGAGCTGTGTATCGGCAAGGGCATCTATCTGCGTGCTTGTGAACGCGCTGATCTCGGTGACGGTGAACGCCGCGATCTGGGTGGTGGAAAGCGCCGGGATTTGCGTCTCATCGTCGAGCGCTTTGATCTCCGTGGCAGTCAGGGCCTGGAGCTGAGTTGTCGTGAGCGCTGCGATCTGAGTTTCTGTCAACTCGCTCAGGTTGGTGGTGGTCAACGCAGCCAGACGCGCCGGGGTCAGGGCGGCAAGCTGGGTTTCCGTGAACGCCTCGAGCTGGTCCGCTGACAACGCGTTGAGCTGGCTGGCAGAAAGCGCGGCGACCTGGCTCGAGGTCAGTTCGGCAATCTCAGTATCCGTCAAACCCTCGATCTGGGTCAGGGTAAGAGCCGAGATATCGTCGGTATCAAGGGATTCGACCTGTGAGCTATCGAGGACTGAAAGCTGGGCGGCGCTCAATACAACGATCTGAGTCGGCGTCAATGACGACAGTTGGGACGCAGACAAGGCGTTTATCTGCGTGGTAAGCAGGGCGGACAATTCCGTTGCCGTCAGTTCCGTTATCTCGGTCTCGGTCAGCGCTGAGATTTGAGAGGCCAGCAGTGATTCAAACTGCGTCGCGGTCAGGCCCTGTAAATCGGTCTTTGACAGACACGCGATCTGTTGTGCGCTGTATGACGATATAGAGGAGATAGACACAGGGAAGGGTGTACCACTTATGTTCTGCCGCCGTCTTTATAGCCCCTGCAACGCGGTCCGACGGTCGGAACCTTGCTGAGGTCCCGAACACCCTGTCAACGAAGTTGGTTCCAACCAAGGGGAAGGCGGGATCAATCGACGTGATCGTGGAGCCAAACCGCCGATTCCAAGGGTATGTCGCTTGCTGATGTTCCCCTGAAACGCATTTCCGCGAAGAGACCTTGAACGTGCCGGATCGCGTTCGGGTCTGTGACGAAATTCCGTTTACAAAATGATCAGATCAGGAAGATCTTAAGGAGAGGCTGATCCGAAAAGGTGAGGCCGGGGAACGTCGATTCCGGATCACACAAAGCATGGCCGAAGGAGGGGATCGGTTGCAAGGATGCGCTCGATCTCCGGCATGCAATCGCGTGCCGACAGCACGGTGTAGAATCCCGGCTTGATCGTCGGGGCGATGCGGGCGGCGTCGAGCCACTCCGGGCGCTTGAAGGGATCCGCCGCGATCGCCCGCCAGAATCCGGTCGCCTCAAACAGTCCGGCAATCAGGTCCGTGCTCTGGTTTTGCAGGCGGCTGACCAGATAGGTTGCGACGCCGACCTGCAGGCCGTGCAGCCGCGGACGCGCGCTGTGGGAGTCGAGCGCATGGGAAATCAGATGTTCGGCGCCGCTCGCGGGCCGCGACGAGCCGCAAAGCGCCATTGCGATACCGTTCAACATCAGGGCGGTGCCGAGCAGCTTCACCCCCTCGGAGTCGCGGAGGGGCCGGGCGATGAACTGGAAAACGGTCGCGTCGGACAACAGGGCGGCGAAATCGTCGACCTGCTCCCCGTTGGCGTGGAACGCTAGCTTCCAGTCGGCTACCGCGGTCAGCTTGGCCGCAAGGTCGCCGACGCCGGAGAGCCAGAGAATCTCCGGAGCGCGCAGGCAGACCTCTGTGTCGAGAACGACGCCGAACGGGATGGCGGCGGGCAGCGAGCGCCGGCGGTCCTCGATGGTCAGGCTCGACTGGGGGCTGCAGAATCCGTCATTTGAGAGCGATGTGGGCGCCGCCATGTAGGGGAGCCGGGTGAGAAAGGCGACGTACTTGGCGATGTCCAGGGCCTTGCCGCCGCCCACGCCGATGATCGCATGTGTCGTGGACGGGATCTGCCGGAAGAACTCCACCGCCTGTTCGAAGCTTGCGGCCGAAACCGGCAGTTGCTGCAGAATCTCGACCTTCTCGGCTGCGAGGCCGGCGGTCACGCGCGCGAGCAGCGCCGGCAGGAGATCCTGGCTGTACAGCAGAACGATGCGGGTGAATTGCTGGCGGCGCGCGTAAATGCCGACGCGATCAAGGGCGTCCTTTTTGACGCGGACCAGGGCGGGAATGGTAACTTGTTTAGTCTGCATCATGGATTTGGAGGGTTGAGCAATGTGCGGGCGAGTTCCGCCCAGTCTTCGAAGCGATTGAATGCCTCGCCGCGCCGGCGGAGTTCGTCGGCCAGCCAGCCGCGCGCGAAACGTCGCTCTGCGGGCACCAACAGGCACGATTCCATGTCGGGGCGGCCGTCGCCGGCGAATGCAACCTCCATGCAGCGCCGAAGGGCGTCTTTGAGCACCGCAACCTTGTCGATGCCGGTGGAGGGACTGAAAAAACGGGAGTTCTTCGGGAGCGTCATTCGCAGACCGGTGGCCGGCGAAAACTCCCCGGGATTGGCATAAACCTCCAGCGCGAGCCCCGCCCGGCGCAGCAATCGGAGGAGATACCATTCACAACCGGCCGATGCGACGGTGATCGTCCAGCCGTGCTCGCGCAGCGTGCGCACGGCCGCGGGCAGGGCCGGATCGAGTTCCATGCCGTCGACGAGGTTGAGCAGCGTCGCCTCGTCGGTCCGGATCCTGGCGAAGATGGCCGCGAGGGCCTCGAAATGGGTCAAGCGGCCGGCGACGTACTGTTCCCAAGGATCGTCGTCCGGCGGCACCGGCCACTGTTTGCGCACGAGATCATAGAAATCCCAGCGCGTCATCGTGCCGTCGAAATCGGAGACGAGGATGCGTTGCGGCTGCGGGGCGGCCCGGTGCGGATCGGAAGGCGGGACTGGATCCATGAGCAGGCGTGTAGTCTTGGCGGCAACGGGCTGGATGACAAGGAGCCTGTCGGATTTGTCCTCGAGGCTGCCAAACGCAAAACGGTCCCTTCATCTGCCGCAATAGGATGTACGCGACGAGGGCGTCGCGTCCCCATGAGATTGTCGGTCGCGACATGGGATCTTTGGGCCGGCGCAGGGTGGGATTGGCGGGGAAAGCTGTCGTTGATTTCATCTGGGCCGCGGAATATCCGGGCCGGCCGGCCATCTCCAGTGTTGCCTTCGCGGGCCGGGGACTTTTGGGTCAATACCTTTACCCATGAAAGTCCTTGTGGCTGACAAGATCTCGCCCAAAGGCGTGCAATTTCTCCGCAACCAGCCTGGTTTCGAAGTCATTGAGGCCTATAACTCGCCCCGGGAGAAGCTCCTGGAGCTGGTCAAAGACGTGGAGGCCATCGCTGTTCGCAGCGAGACGAAGATCACCGCGGAGGTGATTGCCGCCGCCCCGAAGCTGCAGGTGGTCGGCCGCGCGGGAGTCGGTGTGGACAATGTCGACGTGGAGGCGGCCACGGAGCGCGGCGTCGTGGTCATGAACACGCCCTCGGGCAACACGATTGCCACGGCGGAACTGACATTCACGCACATGCTGTGCGGCGCGCGGCCGGTGCCCCAAGCCTCGGCTTCCATGCGCGAGGGCAAATGGGACCGGAAGAATTTTTCGGGGATCGAGCTTTACAAGAAGGTGCTGGGAGTTGTCGGGCTCGGCCGCATCGGCGGCGAGGTGGCCCGCCGCGCGCAGGCCTTCGGCATGCGCGTGCTCGCCTACGATCCGTTCCTCGCGCCGAGCCGTGCCAAGGCGATGCAGGTCGAACAGGTGGATCTCGACCAGCTTCTCCGGGAGTCGGACTACATCACCGTTCACATGCCGCTGACGGAGCAGACCCGCTACATGATCGACGAGGCGGCGCTGGCCAAGACCAGGAAAGGCGTGCGCCTGTTCAACTGCGCCCGCGGCGGAATCATCAAGGAGACCGCGCTGATCGCGGCGATCAAGGCCGGGCATGTCGCCGCGGCGGGCCTGGACGTCTATGAGGAGGAGCCGCTTGCTGCGGACAGCGAGTTGCGGAAGCTCCCCAACGTCGTCCTCACCCCACACCTCGGGGCCTCGACCGCGGAAGCGCAGGAAAGCGTCGGCATCGAGATTGCCGAGGCCATCGCCGATGCGCTGCGTGGAGGGATCATCCGCAATGCGGTCAATGTGCCTTCGATCGACGCCGCGACCCTCAAGGTGCTCGGGCCGTATCTTGATCTGGGCGCCAAACTCGGCACCCTCGTGCAGCAGATCGCGCCGGAGCAGGTGGACAAGCTGCGCATCACGTATCGGGGCCGGATCGTGGACCTCGATTCGAACGCAGTGACCCGGAGCATCCAGCGCGGATATCTCCGCCGCATCGGCGGCGAGGAGGTCAATCTCGTGAACGCGCCCGTGCTCCTGCAGCGCCTCGGCGTGCATGTCGAGGTCACGAAGTCGGCGGCCGATTCCGAGTACACCGAGCTCATCCAGGTGGAGGCCGAGGACCCCGCGGGCCGGCATTATTCGGCCGAAGGAACGCTGATCGGCAAGGCCAACAAGCCGCGGATCATCGCGATCAACGACCGGGACGTCGAGGTTGCCGCGTCCGGCAAGCTGCTCGTTCTCGAGAACGTGGACATTCCCGGCATGGTCGGCACGGTGGGCACGATCCTCGGCAAGGACGGCGTCAACATCGCCGAGATGTCGTTGAGCCGTCTCGAACCCGGCGACAACGCCTACATGGTCGTGCGCGTGGACAATGAACCGAGCCCGGCGGCCCGCGCGGAGATCAAGTCCAATCAGGCCATCAAGATGGCGAAGTTCGTGCAGCTTTGAGCCAGATGATCATCCTGTTCGCCATAGCAGCCGTCGTGGGCTACATTCTGGGCTCGCTGCCGTTTGGCTATCTGGTAGCCCGGGCGAACGGGGTGGACATCTTCAAGGAGGGCAGCTGCAATCCGGGGGCGACGAACGTGAAACGCGTGCTCGGAGCGAAGGCCGGCAACACCGTTTACATCCTCGACGCACTGAAAGGCGTGGTTGCGGCCGGCTGGCCATTCGCGATCTGCTTCCTCTTCATGCGCCCCGGTCCGGCAACTCCTCCGTACGACGAACTGTGCTCCAGGGCCTCGATGCTTGGCGTCACGGGCCTCGTGGCCGCGGTTTTCGGCCATTCATTTTCCTGCTTCACCCGTTTCAAGGGCGGCAAGGGCGTGGCCACGGCGTCGGGCGGGTTGCTGGTCCTCGTACCCGTGCCCGGACTGGTGGCGATCTCCGTGTGGCTTGTGACGTTTCTGGCCACACGCTACGTGTCCCTGGCGTCCATCCTCAGCGCAGTCTCCGTGCTGACAACCGTCTGGTTGCTTGATTTTCAGGCCGCCCTGAAGATCGTGGCGACCGTGCTCGCCCTGCTGGTTATCGCGCGGCACGCCGCCAACATCCGCCGCTTGCTGAACGGGACCGAGCACCGGTGGACCCGGAAGCAGTAGGGCGGCATCTCAACAGTCTTCCCACATGGCTAGAATCGTCCAGAAATACGGCGGCACCTCGGTCGGTGACATCGAGCGCATCAAGCGCGTGGCCGAGCGCATCAAGGCGGCCCGCGACGAGGGCAACGAGCTCGTCGTTGTCGTCTCGGCCCGGTCCGGCGTCACCAACGAGCTTCTCGCCCGCGCCAAGGCGATACACGAGCATCCCAGCGAACGGGAACTCGACATGCTGCTGGCCACGGGCGAGCAGGAGACGATCGCGCTGACGGCGATCGCGCTGCATGCGATCAACGTGCATGCGGTCTCCTACACGGGCGCGCAGGCGGGCATCTTCACGGATGCGGCGCACACGAAGGCGAAGATCAAAACCATCGATGCGAGTCCGATCGTCCGCGACCTGGAGGCCGGCAAGGTCGTGATCGTCGCCGGTTTTCAGGGAATCAACGACGAGGGCCAGATCACGACGCTTGGCCGCGGCGGCTCCGATTTGACCGCGATAGCGCTTGCGGCCGCGGTCAAGGCGGACAAGTGCGAGATCTTCACCGACGTCGACGGCGTTTATACGGCGGATCCGCGGGTCGTGAAGGACGCGCGCAAGCTGAACGAGATCAGCTACGACGAGATGCTGGAGCTCGCGAGCAGCGGGTCCAAGGTCATGCAGTCCCGCTCCGTGGAATTCGCCAAGAAGTACGACGTCGTTTTCGAAGTCCGTTCATCGTTCAATCACAACCCGGGAACCATCGTGAAAGAAGAAGTCGCCTACATGGAGCAGGTCGTCGTNNGCCGACGCCAACATCATCGTCGACATGATCGTGCAGAACATCGGACGGAACGGCATCGCCAACCTGACGTTCACCGTTCCGCAGAGCGATTCGCACCGGGCGCGGCAGGCGCTCGATCCGGTGTTCGCCGAGCTCGGAGGCGGGCAGGTCGCGATCCACGACCAGATTGCAAAGCTGTCCGTTGTCGGCGTCGGCATGAAGACGCACAGCGGCGTGGCTGCGACGCTCTTCGAGACCCTGGCCGCCCACAAGATCAACATCGAGCTGATCAGCACCTCCGAGATCAAGATTTCGGTCGTGATTTCCGCCGACCGCGCCGACGAGGCCTCCCGCGCCGCGCACGCGGCGTTCGGGCTTGACCATCTGGCGCTGGGCTGAGGGCGGCGCGGATCGGCGATCGTCGCCGGGCCGCAACCCGTTCTGTGAGCGGCCTGCCGACAAGCGGCAGCCCTACGTGGATGGCTCCTGTTTTCTGACTCCTAGCTTCTGCCTCCTGCTTTCATGCGTTTCATCTCCACTCGCGGACAGACGGAACCGCTCGGATTCTCCGATGCGGTGGCGGTCGGGCTTGCGCCGGACGGGGGGTTGTTTCTGCCCGAGGAACTTCCAAATGTCTCCGGCGAGCTGGCACGCTTCGAGGGTCTGGGCTACGCCGACCTATGCGCAGCGTTCCTGCAGCGCTTCGCGACCGACATCGATCCCGCGGTGTTCAACGATCTCGTGGCGCGCTCGTACCGCCGCTTCACCCATCCGGATGCGGCCCCCTTGGTTCAGCTCGGCGAGGATCTCTTTGTGCTCGAGCTTTTCCATGGGCCGACGCTCGCATTCAAGGATTTCGCGCTTCAGTTGCTCGGCAATCTCTACGAGCGCCAGTGCAAGGTGCGCGGCGAGACCCTCAATGTGCTGGGCGCCACATCGGGAGACACCGGCGCGGCGGCGATCCATGGCCTGCTCGGAAAGCCCGGGGTTGCGATCTTCATTCTTTATCCTGACGGCCGGATTGCGCCTCTCCAGGAGCGCCAGATGGCGTGCACCGGGGCGGAGAACGTTTTCGCACTCGCCGTGGAGGGGACGTTTGACGACACGCAGAGCGCGCTGAAGGAGGTGTTTGGCGACCAGGCGTTCCGCAGGCGGCGCCGGCTGTCGGCGGTGAACTCGATCAATCTGGCGCGGGTGCTGGCCCAATGCGTCTATNNCTGGCTGCGGCTGCCGCAGGCGAAGCGCCTGAACGTCGAGTTCGTCGTTCCCACAGGCAACTTCGGGAATGTCCTGGCCGGGTGGATGCTCCAAAAAATGGGCGTGCCGATCCGGGGTTTCAAGATTGCGACCAACCAGAACGACATTCTCTTCCGGCTTTTCACGACCGGCGAGTATCGCCTGGGTCCGGTGGCGCCGAGCCTGGCGCCTTCGATGGACATCCAGGTGGCCTCTAACTTCGAACGGTTTCTTTACTTCAACGTCGGCCGCGATCCCGCGCGCGTGCGGGAGATCCTGCGGACGTTCAGGGAGACGGGGGTCTACCGGTTTGAACATTTCGACGCAGACAGCTTCACGGCCTCCCGGTGCACGGATGAAGGGATTTCGGACATCATCAAACGGGTTTATCGCAAACATGGCTATGTCTGCGATCCGCACACCGCGTGCGGCTTTGCGGAACTGGCTCCCGACCGCGTCAACGTGGTCCTGGCAACGGCAAGTCCGGCGAAGTTCCCCGAGGCGATCCGGGCGGCCACCGGGCTGGAACCGATGCATCCGGCGCTTGAGGCGCTGAAGTCGAGGCCGGTGGTGAAGCATCCGATCAAGGCCGATGCGGAGGCGATCAAGGCCTTCATCGAAGGGCACGGGGTCTAGCTCACCGCGGGCAGGCTCAGGATGACCCTGAAGGAACGCACCGCCTTCCGACATGATCGTCAAGGCCGCCGCGACACCGCGACACTGTCCCGAAAAAAAGAGCATGGACAGACGCACGAGATTCGCTTTTCCTCCCGACTCCTCGCAATATCCACATGGTCAATCGCCAATCCATTCCCCCCGCAATTATCGGCGCGGCTATCATTAGCCGCCGGCCCGGGCATGGCGACATGGCGTAAGCGAGAGTGCAATTCCACGTCGTCTCAATGCCCCGGGTCACCACCCCCGGGGTTTTTTTATGAAAACATCCGAGCTCAAGATCTACGACACAACCCTTCGCGACGGCACGCAGGGGGAGGGGATCGCGTTGTCCGTGACCGACAAACTCCTGATCACCGAACGGCTGGACGGTTTTGGCGTCGATTACATCGAGGGCGGGTTTCCGGGGTCGAATCCCCGGGATATCACGTTTTTCGCCGAGGTCGGCAAACTGAAGCTGCGCCACGCCAGGGTCGCGGCCTTTGGCTCGACGCGCCGGACCGGGGTCGCGGCCGACCGCGACGCGCAGCTCAAGGGGCTCCTCGATGCGAAAACCCCCGTCGTGACGATCGTCGGGAAGACGTGGCTGCTCCATGTGCATGAAATTCTGCGGACGACGCCGGAGGAGAACCTGGCGATGATCGAGGAGTCCGCGCGTTTCCTGGCCGCGCAGGGGCGCGAGGTGGTTTACGACGCCGAGCATTTCTTCGACGGCTACAAGGACAATCCCGATTACGCACTGCGGGCGCTGGCCGCGGCGAAGCGGGGGGGCGCTTCAAACCTGACGCTCTGCGACACCAACGGCGGAACGATGCTCGACGATTTTCGGGCCGCGGTGGAGCGGGTCGTGAGCGAGTTCGGCGGCGATCATGTCGGCGTGCACTGCCACAACGACTCCGGGCTCGGCGTCGCGCTTTCGCTCGCCGGTGTGACCGCCGGCGCGACGATGGTGCAGGGGACGATCAACGGATATGGCGAACGCACCGGGAACGCGAACCTGGTGACGATCCTGCCAAGCCTTTTTCTGAAGATGGGCCGCACGGCGTTTTGCCGGCCGAGCCTGCCCAAGTTGCGCGAGCTTTCCCACTACCTCGACGAGCTCGCCAACCAGCGCCCCGATCCGAAGGAGCCCTATGTGGGAGCCTCCGCGTTCGCGCACAAGGGCGGCCTCCACGCCAATGCGGCGCAGAAGGTGGCGCGCAGTTACGAGCACATCGACCCTGCAGCCGTCGGCAATAACACGCGCGTGCTCGTCTCCGACATGGCGGGCCGGAGCAGCGTTGTCATGAAGGCGCGCCAGCTTGGTTTTGACATCAGCGAGCAGACTCCGGCGGTAAAGGACGTGCTCGAGGAATTAAAGCGCCTCGAGTTCGACGGCTACGAGTTCGAGGCGGCCGACGCCTCCCTGAAATTGCTCCTCGCCCGCTGGCTCAAGCAGCACAAGCGCCCCTTCGAATTCGAGGGTTTTCGCGTGATCATCGAGCGGCGCGGCCCGGAATCGTCGATCGTTGCCGAGGCCACGGTCAAATTGAAGGTGAACGGGAAATCGATGCATACAGTCGCCGAATGCATCGGCCCGGTGAGCGCGCTCGACAAGGCTCTCCGCCTCGCGCTTGAAAAGGCGCATCCGGCCATCAGGAATACAGCCTTGAGCGACTTCAAGGTGCGCATCCTCGACAGCAAGCGCGGGGCGAATTCGCGGACCCGGGTCCTGATCGAGACGACCGATGGCGAACAGATATGGGGGACGGTGGGCGTGAGCGACAACATCATCGAGGCGAGCTGGGATGCGCTTTGCGATGCCGTGGAATACAAGCTCCTGCTTGAAGAGGAGAAGGCGACGAGAACCGGCGAGCTGAAACCGGGAATCTGAGAGCGACGCCCTCGTCGCGTTTCCGGGAGGGCAGCGTCCGTGAAAGGGGCCGTCGCGCCTCAACTTGGCGTCCTTCTTCGACCTCCGTTCTCAGAGCATGGGCGCGAGCAACCGGCTCAGATCCTCGGTAATGTTCCCGAGCAGGCCCCGGTGTTCCGGTTCATGCGGCATCGGCACACTTTGGGCGAAGAGATCCTCCGCCCACGCGCGCATCGCGGCCACCTCGGGCTCGGAATAGACGAAGACGCCGATCTCGAAGTTCACGAAGAGCGAGCGCATGTCGAAGTTGGCCGAGCCGAGCAGGCCGACCCGGTCGTCGACGATCATGCCCTTGCTGTGCATCATCCCGGGCTGGAAGAGCAGGACCTGCACGCCCGCGGCCTGGAGTTCCCGCAGGTAGTAGCGCCGGGCGCGGTCAGTGAGAGGGTGGTTGGACCGCGCCGGCACCACCAGCTTGACCTCGTGGCCCGTCCGCGCCTTCACCAGCAGGGAGCGAAACATCACCTCGTCTGGAATGAAATACGGAGTGATGATCCAGATGCGGTGTTTCGCCTCCTGGATGAACGAGATGATGCCTTCATAAAGCGGATCTCCCTCGACGTCCGGGCCGCTCGCAACGACTTGAAGGTCGCAGGTCCCGCATGCGTCGATATCGGCCGGGCCGCCCGCCCGGTGCAGGGCGTCGATTGACTGTCCGCTCGCGTAGCACCAGTCGGCGAGGAACACCTCGTTGAGCAATTCGACGGACGGGCCTTCGATGACGGCGCCAAAATCGCGCCATCGCGCAGGAAACGGCGTGGGCCCCATGTATTCGTGGGCGAGATTGTGTCCCCCGAGGATGGCGGTCCGGTGGTCGAACACCGCTATTTTCCGGTGATTGCGCAGGTTCGCCGAACCGCGCCATTGCAGCGGCAGCACGGGCATGAACCGGCTCACCTCGCCGCCGGCGCGCCGGATGGCTTTGACGAATCCGTGGCTGCTCAACAGGCAGCCGACGGAGTCAAGAAGCAGCCGCACCTTCACGCCTTCGCGCGCGCGCTGTGCAAGCAGGTCCACAATCCGGCGGCCGGTGTCGTCGCGGCCGAGGATGAAGGTCATGATGTGGATGGAATCCCGCGCATCGCGGATGTGGCGTTCGAGCTCCGCGTAGGCCTGCTCGCCCCCGGTCAGCAGTCGCACGGAGTTTCCCCCGACGGGCGGGCACGCACCGGAGAGCACGAGCGCGTGGGGCACCGCTCCCTTCGCGGAGTTGGAATGGAGGGAGGTCTCCCTCGACGGGACCGGGGCCAGGCGCGATTTCCGCGCGACCAGCTTCCGGAGCTTCCGGCCGCCGAAAACCAGATAGAGCGGCACGCCGATGTAGGGGATGAGCACAATGCCGAGCAGCCAGGCGAGGGTGTTTCCCGGCTGCTTTTTTTCGCTCATCAACCGGGCGACAAGAAAGATTGCGAGCAGGAAGCCCCCGACCGTCAGGAGGTGGCGGAGGATCTGGCCGAAGATCGAGGTTTCCAGGGGCATGGGGCGGTCGGGCTTGCGTTCCGAAAGCTTTTAGCAGCCTGGAGGACCCGAAGTCCGACAGGCTGCTAGAGCGGATATTTCATGGAGACGCGACGAGGGCGTCGCGTCTCCAACATACAGGCTGCACGAGGCCGCCATTTTCGGTGGGGAGTTTGCGGGCCATAGGGGTCTTATCAAAAGTGCGGTGCGAGCGGACAAACCCTCCGCTCGCTCACGCTCGCAGCTACGTTTACGTTTTCGGCTACAGTTCAAGTTAAACCGACCTACAGCGCGTGGAGGGCGGATTTGCCCACGGCGAGGGCGGCTTCCTTGACAGCCTCGCCAAGGGTGGGATGGGCATGGATTGTCCGGCCGAGGTCCTCGGCGCTTCCCCCGTATTCCATGTGCGCGACCACCTCCGCGATGAGTTCGGACGCGCCGCGGCCGATGATCTGGGCTCCGAGAATCCGGTCGGTCTTCGCGTCGGCGACGATCTTCACGAAACCGTCGGCGGCGTCGGAGGCGATTGCCCGGCCGTTTGCGGCGAAGAAGAACTTCCCTATGCGCACGTCGAGGCCCTTCGTCTTTGCCCCCTCCTCTCCGAGCCCGACCGCCGCGACCTCGGGATCCGTGTAGATGACGGCCGGCACCAGGCTCCAGTCCACATGCCCTGCCTTTCCCGCGATCCACTCCGCAACCGCGATCCCGTCCTCCTCGGCCTTGTGCGCAAGCATGGGGCCGGCGACGACGTCGCCGATCGCCCAGACCCCGGGGACGGAGGTTCGCAGATGATCGTCGACGCGGATTCGCTTCTTTTCGTCGAGCTGGAGGCCGAGCTTTTCGATCCCGAGATTTTCGGTCACCGGGCGGCGGCCGACGGAGACCAAGATCTTGTTTGCCGCAAACTCCAGCGGCCGGCCTTCGCGCTCGGCGACAAGCACGGCCGTCGCGGTTCCCGTCGATGGATCGTTTGAGACCGGCCCCTTCAAACCCGTGATCCGGGCGTTGACCTCGATCTTCAACCCCTGTTTCGCGAGCAGACGGGTCAGCAGGCGCACGACATCGTCGTCATAGCCGGCCGCGATCTTCGGGAGGAATTCGACCACGGTGACGTCGGAGCCAAGCCTGGACCACACGGAACCCAGCTCGAGTCCGATTGCGCCGCCGCCCACCACGACCAAGCGCTGCGGGACGGAGTCGAACGCGATCGCATCGTCCGAAGAAACGACGGTCTTGCCATCGAACGGGAGGAACGAAAGTCCGGCGGGGACGGACCCGGATGCGATGACGATGTTCCTGGCCGTTATGCCGGTGACGGTTCCTTCGGCGCCGGAAGCGGCCACGTTGACAACGCCGTCGCCGGCAAGCGCGGCCTGTCCGTTGAACACGGTGATCTTCCGCGCCTTTGCGAGCTGGGCGACGCCGCCAACCAGCTTTTGCACGACGGCGTCCTTCTTCTTCATCAACGCCGGCAGGTCGAGCTCGAGACCGGACACCTTGACGCCGCTGGCGGCGGCCTGGTTTTTCACCCAGGCAAATTGCTCGCTCAGGTGCAGGAGCGACTTGCTTGGGATGCAGCCCACGTTGAGGCAGGTGCCCCCGAGGGTCGGGCGCTTTTCGACGAGCGCGACCTTGAGTCCGAGTTGCGCGGCGCGGAACGCGCATACGTATCCGCCAGGGCCGGCTCCGATGATTGCAACGTCAAATGAATCCATGGGAATGTTACACGCTCAGCAGCAGGCGGGCCGGATCTTCGATGGCCTGCTTAAGGCGCACGAGGAATGTCACCGCATCGCGGCCGTCGACGATGCGGTGGTCGTAGCTTAGCGCGACGTACATCATCGGACGGATGACGACCTGGCCGTTCACGGCGACGGGACGATCCTGGATCGCGTGCATCCCGAGGATCGCGCATTGCGGCGCGTTGAGGATGGGCGTCGAGAGCAGGGATCCGAAGACTCCGCCGTTGGTGATCGTAAAGACTCCGCCTTCGAGATCGGCGAGAGTGATTTTCCCCTCGCGGGCCTTCTGGGCTGCTGCGGCGAGCTGTTTCTCGATCTCGGCGAATCCGGCGCTCTCGCAATCGCGCAGGACGGGAACCATGAGGCCGCGGTCGGTGGAAACGGCCACGCCGATGTCGAAGAAACGGTTTTCGATGACGGTGTCTCCGTCGAGCTGCGCGTTGATGGACGGGACGGCCTGCAGGGCGTGCACGACCGCCTTCACGAAGAACGACATGAAGCCGAGCTTCACGCCGTGTTTCCGGGTGAATTCCTCCTGATGGCGCGCCCGGAGGTCGCGGACCGCGGACATGTCGACCTCGTTGAACGTGGTGAGCATCGCCGCGTCGTGCTGGGCCTGGACGAGGCGCTGGGCGAGCCGCTGACGGAGCGGCGTGAGTTTGCGGCGAACGGTCCGGTTTGAAACGGCGGATACCGGAGACCGGACAGGTTCTTCCGGAGGCCGGATGGGTTCGGCTGCCGCCTTTCCCGTTTCCGGTTTCTGTTCTGCGGTTTCCGGCGTCCGGATTCCGGTCGGCGGCTTTTGACTCCCGGTCTCCGCGGCGGCAAGCAAATCGGCCTTGGTCACGCGGCCGCCCCTGCCGGTGCCGGCGACGGCGGCCGGATCCACGCCGGTTTCGGCGGCAAGGCGGCGCACGGACGGAGGGACTGGCATCCCGGACGCGGGCGCAGAAACCGGCCCGGCCAGAGCAGGGGAACCCGAGGGCGCAGGTTCCAGTGCCTGTGCGCCCGTGTCGATTGTGGCGACCAACTGGCCGATCTTGACCTCGGCGCCGGCGGCAACCTTGAGGGAGATCCGTCCGGCGGCCTCAGCGGCGCCTTCCGAGGTGATCTTGTCCGTTTCCAGTTCGAAGAGGGGTTGATCCTTCCTGACGGTGTCGCCTTCCTTGACGTGCCACTTGGCGAGCACGCCGCCGGCGATCGATTCACCCATTGAAGGGATTTTGACGTCGAGTATGGACATATGCAGAGGGGGGGCGATAGCGGGTTCCGGGCTGGAGGATTCGTCCCTCGCACCCGTTTTTCAAGATTATCTCAGACGCCAAATGCGGCGCGGACCAGGGCGGCCTGTTCGAAGCGGTGACGGGCGAGGTGACCGACGGCGGGCGATGAGCTTGCATCGCGGCCGGCATAGAACGGCTTCCGGCCGAAGATCTCTTCAAGCCGGGGAGCGAGATGCGTCCACGCACCCATGTTTTGCGATTCCTCCTGGCACCAGACGAGCGTGGCGCCGTCGTATTTGTCGCCGAGTTCGCCGAGACGGGTGCGGTGTAGCGGGTAGAGTTGCTCGATGCGCACGATCACGGCGTCGGTAATCTGGTTTTTTTCGCGGTAATCAACGAGGTCGTAATAAACCTTACCGGAGCAGAGGATCAGACGCTCGGCGGGTGGCGGCGCGGCGCCGGCGGGTTCGCTGCCGGATTCCGTTCCGACCCGGGTCGGATCATCGAGGATCTCCTGAAAGTGGCCCGAGGTGAACTCGTCGAGGCGCGAAGTGGCGGCGGGATGGCGCAGGAGACTCTTGGGCGACATCACGACGAGCGGCTTGCGAAAATCGCGCCGCATCTGGCGGCGCAGGGCGTGAAAGTACTGCGCCGGCGTCGTGAGGTTGCACACCTGCAGGTTGCCCTCGGCGCACAGCTGCAGAAAGCGTTCGAGCCGGGCGGACGAGTGCTCCGGGCCCTGGCCCTCATAGCCGTGCGGGAGGAGCAGGACCATGCCGCTCACGCGCTGCCACTTCGATTCGGAGCTGACAATAAACTGGTCGATAATGGTCTGCGCACCGTTGGCAAAATCACCGAACTGCGCCTCCCACAGGCAGAGCATCTGCGGATAATCGAGGCTGTAACCGTAATCGAAACCCAGCACGCCCGCCTCGGATAGCGACGAATTATATAAACAGAATTCCGCCTGTTTCTTGTCGAGGTGGCCCAGCGGCACGAAGCGTTCGCGAGTGTCGATTTCGTAGATGGCCGCGTGGCGCTGGCTGAAGGTGCCGCGCTCGCTGTCCTGGCCGGAGAGGCGCACGGGCGTGCCCTCCAGCAGAAGCGTGCCAAAGGCCAAAGCCTCGCCGAACGACCAGTCAACCGGCCCGCCCTCCTTGAAGGCCTGCGCGCGAGTCTCGATGAAGCGCTTAATCTTGGGGTTGAGCTTGAAGCCGGACGGCACGCGCGTCAGTCCGCCCGCGCATTGCTCAATCAAGGCGGGCGGAACCGCAGTGGCGACCGGCGCGAAGAAGTAGGCTTGCTGGAAGACGGCGGTGGAGCCCTCGAAGCGCTTCACGTCGTCGATCTGCCGCTCCTGCTTCTTCCGGGCCCGGGCCAAGGCGTCCTCCAGCGCGGCGGTGTACTCCGCCTGGATGGCGGCGGA
Organism: Opitutia bacterium; assembly: GCA_003157575.1. Taxonomy (GTDB): domain Bacteria; phylum Verrucomicrobiota; class Verrucomicrobiia; order Opitutales; family Opitutaceae; genus Fen-1467. The sequence continues at coordinate 1,448 of PMKA01000074.1, read as the reverse complement.
CTCCACCGCGGTGATGGTGCCCTCGGCGATCAGCTTCGCGCTGAGAATGGCGGAAGGACTGGGGTGCGCTGCAATCTCGCGGTAAAGGATGGGCTGGGTGAAGGCCGGCTCGTCGGATTCGTTGTGGCCGTACCGGCGGTAGCAGACCATGTCGACGACCACGTCGCGCTGGAATTTCTGGCGGAATTCGAGCGCGAGTCCGGCGACATAGCAGACGGCCTCGGGATCGTCGCCATTCACGTGGAAAATAGGCGCCTCGATCATCTTGGCGATGTCGGTGCAATAGCGGCTGGAGCGGGATTCCGCGGGGCTGGTGGTGAAGCCGATCTGGTTGTTGATGACGATGTGGACGGTGCCGCCGGTGCGGTAACCGGGAAGCTGCGAATAATTGAACACCTCCGCGACGACGCCCTGGCCGGCAAACGCGGCGTCGCCGTGCAGGAGCAGCGGGAGGATCCGCCGTCGCTCGGCATCACCGCGCAGCCGCTGGCGGGCGCGAACCTTGCCCTGAACGACGGGGGCAACCGCCTCGAGATGCGAGGGATTGGCCGCGAGACGCACCTCGACCTTTTTGCCGGAAGTCGTGTCCAGGACCGCCTCGTAGCCGAGATGGTATTTCACGTCGCCGTCGCCCTCGACGGTGTCGGGCACGAAGCCTTCGGAAAATTCCTCAAAGATAAACTCGAACGACTTGCGGAGGATGCTGGCGAGGACGTTGAGGCGGCCGCGGTGCGCCATGCCCATCACGATCTCGTCGATCCCGGCCTCCGGACATTGCTCGATGATGGTGTCGAGCGCGGGGATGAGCGTCTCGCCGCCCTCGAGGGAGAAACGCTTCTGGCCGACATATTTTGTGTGGAGGAAATGCTCAAACAGTTCGGCCTTATGCAGGCGGCGGAGGATGCGGACCTTCTGCGGCTTGGAGAAATTGGGCTGGTTACGGCGGGGCTCCATGTAATCCTGCAGCCACCGCCGGATCTCGGTTTCCTGGATGTGCAGATATTCGATCCCGACGTGTCCGCAGTAGGTCTGCTTGAGGCTAACGATGAGATCGGTGAGCCGCATCTGGCCGCCATCAAGATAGTGACCGACATCGAAGAACGTCTCGAGGTCGGCCGCGTTGAGGCCAAACTCGCCCAGCGCGAGGCGGGGCGCGGGCGGGGGCGGATCGCTGAGCGGGTCGAGATGCGCCTGGACGTGACCGATGGCGCGGTAGTGATAGATCAGGCTGNNGACCTGCGACTGCTTGAGGCTGTCAATGAGCGCCGGCGCCGACGAGGCCGAGCCGGCCAGCACGGGCAGCTGGCCGCTAAGGCCAAGCGTGAAGCCCTGAAAAAAAGCCCGCCACGTCGCGTCGACGGAGTCGGGATTCTCCAGCCAGCGGCGGTAGTACTCCTCGATCAGGTCGGCGTTGGCGCGGGTGGGTAGGGTGGCGGCAATCATGGGCA
>PMKA01000111.1 GCA_003157575.1 Opitutia bacterium | reverse complement strand
CGGTGCCGGCGGTGGTTGCCGGTGGAGCACCCGAGCCGACGCTCTTCATCCGGGAATACCGCGTTGAAGGGGCCCGCAAGCTCCCGCGCATCGAAGTCGAGAAGGCGGTCTATCCGTTTCTCGGGCCCGGGCGCACGCGGGCGGACGTCGAGGGCGCCCGCCTTGCGCTTGAGAACGCGTATCACGATTGTGGGTACCAAACTGTGGCCGTGCGAATTCCTCCGCAGAAGGGGGAGTCGGGGATCGTTCGTTTGCAGGTCGTGGAAATGCCAGTGGGGCGGCTGCGCGTCACGGGCGCGCAGTATTCGTCGCCGGAGAAGATCAAGGCGATGGCCCCATCCGTCGCCGAGGGGAACGTTGTCAATTTCGATGAGGTTACCAAGGACATCGTCGCGCTGAACCAGCTCCCCGACCGGCAGGTGACTCCGACGCTGATCGCCGGGACCGAACCGGACACGGTCGACGTCAATCTCGACGTCAAGGAAAGCCTGCCTTTGCACGCGGATCTGGAGCTGAACAACCGGAACGCGTCGAATACGACGCCCCTTCGTCTGAACGCAACGGTCACGGCAAACAACCTCGCCCAAACGGGGGACTCCGTGGGTGTGAGTTTTCAGGGATCCCCGCAAAAGCCAAGCCAGGTGCGGGTTTTCACCGGTTATTACCTGTCTCATTTCAAGACGGTCGACTGGCTCAGCCTCATGGTGCAGGGAATGAAGCAGGACAGCAACGTCTCGACTCTGGGCGACGTGGCGGTGGCCGGGCGGGGCCAGACGCTGGGGATTCATGCGATCGTGAATCTGCCCTCGGAGAAGGATTTCACGCAGTCGGTCTCGGCGGGCGTCGACTACAAGCATTTTGACCAGAACGTGCAGGTGGGCGGAAGCACCGTCGCCACGCCCGTCACGTACTATCCGCTCGGCGCGACGTACACGGCGGCATGGCAGGAAAAGCATTCGTCCACCGAGGCGGACGTCGGGGTCACGTTCCACCTGCGCGGGATGGGGGGCGGCTCCGCGGTTTTCAACAACAACCGTTACAACGCCGACGGGAATTTCATCTATCTCCACGGCGACCTGTCGCACACGCGGGATTTGCCGGGAGGCTTCCAGCTCTTCGGCAAGGCGCAGGGACAGATTGCCGACCAGGCGTTGCTCAACAGCGAGCAGATCACCGGAGGAGGACTGGGGACGGTGCGCGGCTACTACGAGGCCGAGGAGGTCGGCGACAACGGACTTTTCGGTTCGGTCGAGCTGCGCAGCCCCTCGTTGTTGGGCCTGGTGAGTTCGAAGAAGGGCGACTGGCGCGTCTACCTTTTTACCGACGTTGGATGGCTTACGGTGATCGATACCCTCGCGGAGCAGAAAAATCATTTCGATTTCGCCAGCTTCGGAATCGGAAGCCGGCTCCAGCTCATGGACCACTTAAGCGGATCGATCGATGCGAGCATCCCGAAGCTCAAGGAGGGATCGACGAAGGTAAACGAAGCACGGGTCACGTTCCGCGCCGGCGTGGATTACTGATCTGAAATTGAGCCACACTTTTCCACGAATGCACACGAATACGCACGAAGGTGAGTTCTCCACCAACCCGCCAATGTCTCCCTGTATGGGGCCGGCGGCGACCCTTCAATCGAGGGAATCACGGGGATATGGCATGCCGACAAGCGGCAGCCCTACAATCGAGGGATTTGCGGAGGAGCGGCATTCCAGCAAAGATGTAGGGCCGGCGCCTGACGCCGTGCCGCTTTTCAGGCGCATCCTGTTTGGCGGCTTGATGGCTTTGGTTTTCGCAAGTACGGCCCACGCCTGGTGGAACGACGATTGGGCGATCAGAAAGAAGATCGTGTTCGATACCTCCGCGACGGGGGCGGGGATCGGCGATCCGATTGGCACGGTGCCGGTCTTGATCCGGCTGTCGGACGCCAATTTCCGGTTTGCGAATGCGCAGTCCGACGGGAGCGACCTGCGGTTTGTCGCCGATGACGACAAGACCGTCCTGCCCTGTCATCTCGAGAGTTTTGATCCGCTGCTCAACGAGGCATTTGTCTGGGTGAAGGTCCCGGAACTCAAGCCGGGGGCCAAGACGGCGATATGGCTCTACTATGGCAATGTCGCCGGCAAGCCGTTGAAAGCGGATGATGCCAGGGGCACCTACGATGGAGACACGGTGCTGGCGTATCACTTTGCCGAACACGGCCAGCCGGCGGTGGATTCCTCCGGCAACGGCAACAACGCGCAGACTACCGGGCTCACAGCGGAGGGCTCGATTATCGGCACAGGAATCCGGATCGACGGCAAGACCACCATCACGATTCCTGCTTCCCCGACTCTCTTCTGGCCGGAGGGCGGAGCCGCCATGACGTGGACGGCGTGGATCAAGTTCGGCCCGCCTCAGCCGAATGCCGTTTTCTTCAGCCGGCATGATGCCGCCAAGTCCTTTCTGATCGGTGCGGACAACAACGTGCCGTTTGTTGAAGTGGGCACCTCGGGCGGGAGCGGGCGCAGCGTGGGAGGCGCACCGGCCGCCGCTGGCTGGCGGCATCTGGCGGTCGTGGCCGCAGGCGAGAAGATCGCCATTTATCTGGATGGCGAACCCTACACGACCTTGAAGGCTCCGCTCCCGGCTTTGAACGGCCCCAGCGTCGTCGGAGGAAATGGAGTGGGCGGACTGATGAACGCCGCCAGCGGGGGATTCACGGGGGAGATGGACGAGATGGAAATCTCCAAGGTCGCCCGGCCGGCCGGCGCGATCAAGCTGGCCGCCGTGAGTCAAGGGGGCGACAGCGCCGCGAAACTCATCTCATTCGGCGAGGACGAGCAGCAGACCAACTGGCTGAGCGCGCTGAAGAGCGGTTACATCGGGATCATCATTGGCTCGCTCACACCCGATGGCTGGGCGGTCATCTGCATCCTGGCGGTCATGTTTGTCGTCAGCATGTTGGTGATGATCCGCAAGGCGGCTTATTTGGGCGGTGTCACCAAGGGGAATGCTGAGTTTCTCGGGCAGTGGCAGTCTCTGTCCAACGACCTTTCGGCTCTGGAAAATGGAGATGCTCACAAGGCAATAGATGGGAGCCTTGCCCCGGCTGTACGCCGGAGCCTGCGCAGTTCTCCGCTCTATCGGATCTACCACATCGGCGTTGAGGAGATTCAGCTTCGTCTGAAGGCCGACCGGACCGGCGCGTCCAAGGTCCTTTCGGCCCGGTCGATCGAAGCCATCCGGGCATCGCTCGATGGCGGTCTGGTTCGCGAGACTCAGAAACTCAACAGCCAGATGGTGCTGCTCACGATTGCGATTTCGGGCGGCCCGTTCCTGGGACTGCTCGGAACCGTCGTCGGCGTCATGATCACGTTCGCGGCGGTGGCCGCCGCCGGCGACGTCAACGTCAACGCCATCGCCCCCGGCATCGCCGCCGCCCTGGCGGCCACGGTCGCCGGTCTGGCCGTCGCGATACCGTCATTGTTCGGCTATAACTACCTGCTTACACGGATCAAGGCGGTCGGGAGCGATCTGCACGTGTTCATCGACGAGTTTGTGACCAAACTCGCCGAGTATTACTCCGAGTCCGAGAGCGAATCGAACGGCGCGGTTTTGCCCGTTCCAGACGCCAAAGGCGAAAAGGCGAAGGTCGAAAGCCTAAAAACCTGAGAACCGAACCCGAGACTCGGCAAATCTGTTCTCCCACGAATCTCCGCAAATGAACCGGATCATCAAACCAGACCTTTTTACAGGAGGTGGCGGCGGCAGCGGAGAAGATGAACGCAAGCGGGTTCGCTCTTTGCTCCCTCTGCTGCCTCCTGTGAAACGGATTGGTCGGGTGTCCGGTCAATGCGGGTAACTGAACGGGCCAGCTCCCATGCAAGTCCAATCCGAAGAAAAACCTTACGACGACATCAACATAACGCCGATGCTCGATCTGGCGTACGTGTTGCTCGTCATCTTTATCCTGATGGCCACTGCTTCGGTGGCCGGAACGAGGGTGAATCTGCCGAAGGCGAGCACGACGCCGGCGGCGCTCTCCAAACCCCGGACAAAGGCGATTACGATCAACAACGAAGGCAAGGTGTTCCTCGACACCGTGCCGGTCACCCTGCCGGAGCTTGAGCAGCGTCTCACGCAGTTGAAGGCGCAGACTCCGGATCTTCCCGTGGTCGTCCGCGGTGACAGCCAGACCCAATATCAGGCGGTCATGGACGTCATCGATGTCGTGGGGCGTCTCGGCATAACCCAGGTCGGCCTGGCGACCAAAGCAGCGACGAAATGAGAATCGAAAATCGAGAGGGCGCAGATTATGGCACGGCGACAAGCGCCGG
>PMKA01000125.1 GCA_003157575.1 Opitutia bacterium | reverse complement strand
TCGTTGCCGGGTTATGGCCCGAGCACTCCGAACAGGAGGCTCGGGCCTTTCTGTTTTTGACCCGGAGCAGCCGCCCCGAAAGGGCATGCGCTTCCATGCGCAAACGGCACTCCCGCGTGGAGGAGCCATCCAGGCTGTCACCTCGAAGCGGTCTGAGCCTTCTTGAATTTGAGCGCTTCAGCCTGCTTCTTCTTCAGCCATCCTATCAGGACTTCCACCTGTTCAGGTGGAATCGCCACACAGCAGTCTTCGCTCATGTCGACACGCGCGATGCACACCTTGCCATCTTCTCCGAGGTAAACTTCGATCGATTCGTCAAGGGTTCTCATGGGGTTTTGAGGTCGGTCTCTTCGGCGTCTTTCGTGGCACTCCACCGCGTCAGCGAATCAGGGGTAGGCCAGGGAGTTCGCCCTTCCGGATGCCGCAGGACGTGTTTTTTGTGTCCGGGTGGTTCGTGCAGGGAAATGGCCGCCGCGTTCCGTATCCAGGAATCGGATCGGCCTCTTCCTCCGGAAATCTGGCTTGCGCTGGAAGCCGGGATTTTGCCCAAGGGAGGGATCCGAATCTGTCACTGTGGCGCAGATCGGCCGTGCTTGCAGAATTGTTGTGGAGCGGAGAAGCCGTGAACGGCTTTGGGGCGTGATCGGATCAGGACGATCCGGAAGCTATCCACTATACTGATCAAGCGTAGCAACCTGATGAAAAATTGTATCGGTCAAGGCAGGGGGCATGGGGGTCAGGTTACGGAGTACGATTGAAGCTGAAAAGGGTGCAATTTCAACGCTATTCACCATAAGTTGCGCTTAATCTGGAGGTGCTTTTCGCCGTTGGGCGTTCCAGGCAGCCGGAAACAGGCCCGCCCCGTTTTGAGAAGCACGCACCCGGCCGGATGGCCGTCCACGACTGTTTGGGGCGCCTCCTCAGAAAAAGGATGGCATCGGCACGCGGATTCTCCTAGCGATAAAGGTCAAATCCCATGGAAAAAGAACGCGTTGATCTACCCCTCAGTGAAATTCCGGCGTCTTGGTACAATGTCCTCGCCGATCTTCCCAAGCCGCTCCCTCCTCCGCTGCACCCCAGCACCGGGCAGCCGCTCAAACCCGAGGATCTGGCTCCGATTTTCCCGATGGGGCTGATTGAACAGGAAATGAGCCCGGATCGCTGGATTCCCATCCCCGAGGAAGTCCGCGCCCTCTACCGGATCTGGCGGCCAACGCCGTTGATCCGCGCCGTGCGGCTCGAAAAGGCGCTCAAGACCTCCTGCAGGATCTATTTCAAAAACGAGAGCGTCAGCCCTGCCGGCAGCCACAAGCTCAACACCGCGGTGGCTCAGGCCTACTACAACAAGAAGGAAGGCGTCCGACGCATCACGACCGAAACGGGAGCCGGGCAGTGGGGCTCCTCGATGGCGTTTGCGTGTCTGCAGTTTGGCCTTGCCTGCACGATTTACATGGTGAAATCCAGCTTCCACCAAAAACCGTACCGGCGCTCGATGATGCACATCTGGGGTGGCGAGGTGTTCGCCTCGCCCTCCGATCGCACCCAGGCCGGCCGCGCGATTCTCGCCGCCGATCCCGAAACGCCTGGCAGCCTCGGCATGGCGATCTCCGAGGCGGTGGAGGACGCGGTCACGCACAAAGACGCGAAATACACTCTCGGGAGCGTGCTCAACCACGTGATCCTCCACCAGACGGTCATCGGCCTCGAGACCAAGCGGCAGCTCGAACTGATCGGCGAGACCCCCGATGTGCTCATCGGCTGCGTCGGCGGCGGCAGCAACTTCGGGGGCTTTGCCGCGCCATTCCTGCCGGAGAAGCTGGCCAATCCGAAGCTGCGCCTCCTGGCGGTCGAACCTTCCGCCTGCCCGTCGCTCACAAAGGGGGACTTCGCGTACGATTTTGGCGACACAGCCAGGCTCACCCCGCTGCTCAAGATGTACACGCTGGGGCATACATTCGTCCCGGAGGGCATCCATGCCGGCGGCCTGCGCTATCACGGCACCGCGCCCATCGTCGCCCATCTCGCCAACCTGGGGATTGTCGAATCGAAGGCCTATACGCAGAACGCGGTGTTCGAAGGCGCGCTGCAGTTTGCCCGCACCGAGGGATTCGTCCCCGCGCCGGAGACATCCCACGCCGTCCGGGCCGCGATCGACGAGGCGCTCAAGGACGACGGGAAGTGCATCGTATTCAATTATAGCGGACACGGCCATTTCGACATGTCGGCCTACGACGCGCATCTCGCCGGAGACCTGGAGGACTACGAGCATCCGGAAGAGAAGATCGCCGAGGCCCTTCAACACCTCCCGAAGGTCGGCTGAGGCGGAATTCGCCCGCCGTTCCGACAGATCCGACAAGCTCCCGTTCGACCGGTTCGGCAGGCTCACCGCAGCTGCGGATCTTGGGACCGTGCGGCTTCTGCTGAGCGGACCTTATTCGCGCCCCGCGTCGTATCCGGCTGCACGCAGCGGCTCGAGATCGGCGTCGCCGGCTGCGTTTTTTCGGAAGGAAGGATCGAGCGCGATGGCCTTGTCGACCCGTCGCCGCGCCTCGACAAGATCGCCGCGCTGGCACGCATAGCAGCCGAGATTGAACTGGATGGTCGGCTCGTCCGGATGCGTGCGCTCGCCGTCAAGGAGGATCGCCTCGGCGGTGGCAAGCGACTGGCTCCGCCGGGCCGCGTAGGCCCAGGTGATCCACCAGACCGCCTCCGCGGGCTGCCGCCGCACCAGTCTGCCGGCGATGTCGGCAAGCGCGGGCCATCTCGCCTGCTCCTGCAGCACGACGGCGCGCAGGGCCAGCACGTCCGTCTCGTTGGCCAGGGCGTCCGGCACGAGGTCCAGCTCGGCCGAGGCATCTGCCACCATTCCGAGGCCAAGATATCCACGGGCCTGGGCCAGCCGCCATTTGAGTTCCATGGGCTATTCAGGCGGCGGTTCTCCGAAGTGGGCGGCATGGGCCGCATAGGCCGCCGAATCGGCGAGCATGGCTTCGATCGCCGCGGCCAGCGGCTCTGCGCGCACCAGGCCCGAAAACACCGCCTTGTCTCCGATGACATCCGTCAGGACGAAGGCGGGACGCTGGGTGATCCGGTGGGAATCGAATTCCGCTGTTGACGCTTCAATCCGCGCGCGGACCTCCGGCGATTCCGCACGGGCGCGGAGATCCGCGGGATTGAGCCCGGTGGCGGTGGAGGCAACCGCGACAGCCTCGGCAATGTCCCCGATCCTTCGCCCCTCGCGATTGGCGGCGCGGCTCAACGCGAGACGCAGCCGGTCGTCGGAATAACCGAAATCCCTGCCAGCCTCGGCAACCAGATTGGGGGCGTCGTAGACCCCCTTGCGCTCCGGCTCGAGCCAGCCGGGATTGAGCATGTAGGGCGAGCGCATGATCGTTCCGCTGCGGCGGTAATACCATTCACACTGGGCGCGCGACACCGGAAAATCGCCCGGTTTCATCAATGCAATCTTCCAATCAAACTGCGCGCGTCCGGCGCAGCGTGCCTTCAGGTCGGCCCAAGCGGGCTCGGCCCAATGGCACCAGGACGAAATCACTTCGAGGTAATAGGTGACGGTAACATCGGCCATGAGGGAAGCCTTGCGCAAAAGGCGGAGGCTCGTCAACCGGCGATGCCCGGCATTTCAGATCTGAACGCGGCGCCCTATTGCGCGGTCCCCGCTCCGTCGCGTTTCTTGACCCATGCCTCGTATTCCTTGCGGGGCATGAAGCGCAATGATGCGGAATTGATGCAATAACGCAGCCCCGTGGGCCCGGGCCCGTCGTCGAAAACATGACCGAGATGCGCGCCGTCGACCGAGCAGTTCACCTCGGTGCGCTTCATCCCGAAGCTCGTATCCGATTGCGTGTCGATGAACTTCGGTTCGATCGCCCTGGTGAAGCTGGGCCAGCCGGTGCCGCTGTCGAACTTGTCGCGGCTGTCAAACAGCGGAGTGTTGCTGCAGACGGAGAAATAGACCCCGTCCTCATGATTGTCCCAGTAGGCGTTTCGAAACGCCGCCTCTGTCCCCTGTTTCCGGGCGACGCGGAACTGCTCCGGCGCCAGCAAAGCCCTCCACTCGTCATCGGTGTGCTGCACGCGGGCCTTGCTCATGTCGATGATCACCTGCGACGGCAGGCCGCACGCGGATTGTTCGCCCGGGGCGGCGCACGCTGCGCCGCCCGGCGGCTGGGTTGATTTCATGATGTCATTGGCACTGGCTCCGTGGGAAATTCCAGCCGCGACCGCGAGCAGGACGAGAAGGCGCACGTTGGAAACGACGATAGGACGCATCTCCCAAGAAAGCGAGGAGCGGATGAATGACAAGTGGCGGCGCTGGATTGTGACCGGATTGCGCTTGTCTCCGCCTTCCGGGCTCCCTCTCTATTTTCGAGCACCGAATCCATGGCCACCAACAGCTACAACGAAGCGAGCATCAAGACACTGTCCTCGACCGAGCACATCCGGCTCCGCCCGGGCATGTACATCGGCCGTCTCGGCAACGGCAGTCACGGCGAGGACGGCATCTATGTGCTGCTGAAGGAGACGATCGACAACGCTGTCGACGAGTTCACCATGGGCTGCGGCAAGAAGATTGAGGTCGATCTCAACGAGCGCACAATGCGGGTGCGCGACTTCGGCCGCGGGATCCCGCTGGGCAAGGTTCTCGAGTGTGTGTCGGTGATCAACACCGGCGCAAAGTATGACTCCGAGTCGTTCAAGAAGGCGGTCGGTTTGAACGGCATCGGCCAGAAGGCGGTCAACGCGCTCTCTTCATCGTACCGCGCCCAGGCCGTCCGCGACGGACAGACCAAGGTGGTCGATTTCGCGTGCGGCAAGCTGAAGACCGACTTCAAGGTCGCGAAAACGGACGAGCGCAACGGCACGCTCATCGAGTTCACGCCGGACGAGGCGCTCTTCGGCGCGGACTTCAAATTCCACGCCGAGTTCATAGAGGACCTTCTTTGGAAGTACGCGTTCCTCAACCGCGGCCTGACGCTCACCTTCAACGGCAAGTCCTTCAAATCCGAGCACGGACTCAAGGACCTGCTGGAGAAGAATCTGAGCGGCGACATCCTCTATCCCATCATCCACCTTGAGGGGGACGACATCGAGATCGCGTTCACCCACGGCTCCCACTACGGGGAGGAGTACTACTCGTTCGTCAACGGCCAGCATACGACGATGGGCGGCACGCACCAGCAGGCGTTCCGCGAGGCCGTGGTCGAGGTGTTGCGCAACTTCTACAAGAAGGACTTCGATGCCGGCGACGTGCGGCAGTCGATTGTCGCCGCGATCTCGCTGAGGGTCGTCGAGCCGGTTTTCGAGTCGCAGACCAAGACCAAGCTGGGATCCGCCGACATGGCGCCCGGAGGCACGCCGATCCGCCAGTTCATCGGGACCTTCGTGCAGCAGGCGCTGGACGCCTGGCTTCAGCGCAATCGCGAGGCCGCCGACGCGCTCAAACGCAAGCTCGAGGACAACGAGCGGGAACGCAAGGAACTCGCCGGCATCCGCAGCCTCGCCCGCGAGCGCGCCAAGAAGGCCTCCCTCCACAACCGCAAGCTGCGCGACTGCCGCCTCCACCTCGGCGACCGCGACGAACGCGCGGAGGACAGCACGCTGTTCATCGTCGAGGGCGACTCCGCGTCCGGCTCGCTCACGGCCTGCCGCGACGTGCAGACGCAGGCGGTCTTCGCCCTGAAGGGGAAACCGCTCAACACCTACGGCCTGTCCAAGAAGGTGATCTACGAGAACGAGGAGTTCCACCTCCTGCAGTCCGCCCTCAACATCGAGGAGGGGCTCGACGGCCTGCGCTACGCCCGGGTCGTGATCGCCACCGACGCCGATGTGGACGGCATGCACATCCGGCTGCTGTTGCTCTCGTTTTTCTTGCAGTATTTTCCCGTGCTCATCGCCGGCGGCCACCTCTACATCCTGGAGACGCCGCTTTTTCGGGTGCGCACCCGGAAGGAGACGAGCTACTGCTACTCCGAAACGGATAAGCGGGCCGCGGTCGTCCGGCTCGGTCCCGGCGTGGAAATCACGCGCTTCAAGGGACTCGGCGAGGTTTCGCCCGAGGAATTCAAGGATTTCATCGGGGCGGGAATCCGGCTGGAGCCGGTGACGCTCGCGCTTTTGCACAACACCGACGAACTGCTCTCGTTCTTCATGGGGAAAAACACTCCCGAG
>PMKA01000064.1 GCA_003157575.1 Opitutia bacterium | reverse complement strand
AGGCTCCGACGCGGCCCGTCAGGATTCGGTGGCCACGCCGGCCGCGGGTTCAGTTCGAACCGGCGGCGCGCAGGAGCTGCATCAGCAGATAGCCGGTCACGCCGGTGACGGGCAGGGTCAGGACCCACGCCCAGACGATGCGCTCCACGATTCCCCATTTGACGGCGCTGAATCGTTTGACGGATCCCACGCCCATGATGGACGTCGAGATAACGTGTGTGGTTGAAAGGGGGATGCCGATTGTCGAGGCAGTGTGGATGATCAACGCGGCGGTCGTCTCGGCCGCGAATCCGTGGATCGGCTGCAGTTTCACCATCTTGTGGCCCATGGTGCGGATGATGCGCCAGCCGCCCGCCGCCGTGCCGGCCGCCATGGTGAGCGCGCAGGAGATCATCACCCAACGGGGCACAATGAACTCCGGCATCTGCAAGAACGAAAGCCAGCTTGGGAGGTGCGTGAACACTCCGGCCTGCGTTCCGGTAAACAGCGCCAGGGTGATGATCCCCATGGTCTTCTGAGCATCGTTGGAGCCGTGGCTGAAGCCCATGAAACCCGCGCTCACGAGCTGTGCCTTGCCGAAGGTCAGCGAGATGATGCGGGGGGTGACTTTTTGGAGCGCGAACGTCAGAAGAAACATGAGCAACATTCCAAGCAGAAAACCCGCCGCCGGAGATGTGATCATGGGGAGGACGATCTTCGGCCACAGACCGGCAGAGGAGCCTTTGGCATCCACGATCGACCATTTGAGCACGGACCAGCGGCCATTGGCCGATGCCAGGGCGGCGCCGCACAAGCCGCCGATGAGTGCGTGGCTGGAACTCGATGGAAGGCCCAGCCACCACGTGAGCAGATTCCAGACGATTGCGGAGAGCAGCGCAGCAAACACCGTCGGCATCGTCACGACGCTCGTGTCCACCAGCCCTTTGCCAATCGTGGTCGCAACGGCGGTACCGGCCATCGCGCCGAAGAGATTCCAGAACGCCGCCCAGACGATTGCCTGGCGCGGTGTCAGAACCTTTGTCGAGACGACAGTTGCGATCGCGTTGGCGCTGTCGTGGAAGCCGTTGATGTACTCGAAAGCGAACGCCGCCAGAAGGACGAGCAGGAAGAAAGTCATGGTCAGCCCGCTCAGGAGTATTTCAGGACGATTTGAAACACCACGTTGCCGGCGTCGCGGCACCGGTCGACTGACTTCTCGACCATCTCAAGGAGCTGAAGCAGGAAGATGACCTCCTTGGGCTCGTACGGCCCGTGATAAAGCTCCTTTTCGAGCTGGAGCATCACCTTGTCCGCCTCGCCCTCGGCATACTGGAGCTTCTCGTTGGATTCACGGATCTTGTCCATCTTCGTGCCCTTGCGCAGCTCGCCCACCATGAAGGCGACGTTGTCGGCGGCCAGCTGCAGCAGCTCGGCCTGGCGCATGAGCCCGGCCTCGGGCAGACGGCCGGGATAGATCTCCAGTCGTTCGACGATCTTTTCGACCATCTTTGGTATGCGGTAGAGTGCGAAGGCGAGCGCCTCAATGTCCTCGCGCTCGAGGGGCGTGACAAAGGTCAGGCACAGCTCCTCGGTAATCTGCTGCGTGATGCGCTTGTCCTTCCGGCGGGTGTGGACGAAGTCGTCGATGGTCATCGGCTGGTCCTTGGCAGCGCGCTCTTTCAAAAAGCGCCCCAGGAGCGCGGTGCTTGCCCGGGCCTCCTCTGCGCTGGCCTCGAGCAGGTCGAAGAACTTCTCCTCTTTGCCAAAGAGTTTGCGGATCGAGAACATAGCCTGAGTTGGCTATTGGTTAACAGGGCGGAGGGGAAACAAAATCCGCCTTCCGGAGTGTTTTTCTGGGGTCATCCTTTCCTTCGCAGACGCATCCACAAGAGGCCGACGTATTCGTGGACTGCCGCCGTGCTGCGCCCGAGCGACTCGACGTCCCAGGTGAAATCCTGGCGGCGCCAGCGGAGCGGCCGGCAATAGAGATAGTCGACCGGACAGGGCAATGCGTGCAGACCCTGGGCGTTGCAGAGAGCCTCGGCGCGTGGCAGGTGCCAGGCCGATGTGATCAGGGCAAACGGAACCGTTCCGAGCATTTCGTGCAGGCGCGCCGCCTCCTGCTCGGTGTCACGGCCATCGTCGATCATCCGTATCCGGGCGCGGTCAACGCCCAGCGACACCGCGGCATCCGCGAGCACTTGCGCGTGTGCGATCCCGCCGTGGTCAAGGTCGGCGGGGCCGGAGACGATGAGGCGGGCTCCGGGAAGCAGTCGGAGCAGCCGGACGGCCTCGGTCAACCTCGCCCGGGCCGCGGGGCAAAGGCGCGTCAGCGCAGGACGGTCGTCGGTGTCCTGATGTCCGCTGCCCAGGACGACGACATACTGACAGGCGGCGAGCGGCGCAGGGAGCGCATCGCCGGGCTGGAAGTCGGCGATGGCCGGGAAGCGCGACTCCAGCGGGGCGATCAGCCGCCCGCTGACCCATTTGTTGGCGCTCAGAAGCAGCACCAATACGGAAAGCGTCAACAGCGCCTGCCCCGTGCGGCGCCACCGGCGGCTCCAGGAAAGAAAAAGCCCCGCCACGCCGAGAATCAGCGCGATTTGCAGCGGAAAGAGGAAGGGGGAAACGAACTTCTTGAGCCAGAACATCGCTCCAGCTTGCCGGAAAAACGGCGGATGAATAGTCCGAAAACGACGGGATTGGCTTGGCGCACCCGCGTCTTTGCGCAACAACGGAGGATCTTGAGCGCACCTGATCCCATTCCCCCACAAGCCGCCCCCCGGATACACGGCATCAGGGGCTGGCACCGCGCGGTTGTCTGGCCGCTCGCGGTGCTCGTCCGGCTTTGGGGGCGTTCGCTGCGCTTCGAGATCGCGCCGGAGGATCTTCGCAACATCACCAAAAAGGACGAACCGGTGGCGTTTATCCTCTGGCACAACCGCCTGTTCATGGTGGCCGAGGCCTTCCGTCGTTTCCGCAAGGGCCGCCCGCTTTATTCGCTGGTGAGCGCGAGCAAGGACGGAGCCTGGCTGGACGCGTTCTTTTCCGAGATCGGGATGCGCACGGTTCGAGGATCAAGCCATAATTTCGGGCGCGAGGCCGTCGTGGAGCTGATAGCAAAGCTCCGCACAGGCCAGGACATCGGCATTACGCCGGACGGCCCCCGTGGTCCGCGCCACGAGTTCAAACCCGGCGCGCTGGTGGTGGTCCGTCGCGCAGGGGCGACCGCGATGCTTCTGGGAGGGGAATATTTCCGGGCGCACAAACTCAAGAGCTGGGACGGATTCTTCATCCCGTGGCCCTTTTCCCGCGTGCGGGTCCATTGCGTCGAAGTTCCGGCCGCCGAATTCCGCGATCCGGGCCTGACAGCCGGGGAGCTTCAGCGCCGGCTGCAGACGATCAATCCGGACTAGAAAGCCGGTTCCAGCGTGATGCTGGCGCCGGGTTCGACGGTATAATCGATGCCGACGCACCATGTGACGTCGTTCCGAAGGAATTTGAACACGATCGGTCCGACGGCGTCGCTGATGGTGACGATCCACTGGGCGTCGGAGACGCAATCCATGACAAGACCCTTTTCCCAGCTCAAGCCCGGGCCTTCGCCGCGGATGTAGAGGGCATTGCCAAACCCGACATCGATGTTGGCCACGATGGTGGTGCGGGTGGGCTGGGCGGCGGGCTTTTTGGCGGGCGCCGGTGGAACGGGCTTTGCAACCTCGACAGCGGGGGCCGGGGAAACGGCAGGAGCCTGCTGGACGGGCTTGGGAGCTTCAGCCGCAGGAGCGAGTTTGACAGGATACGCGGAGGTTACCACAGGAGCGGCAGGAGCCTTGACGACGAACTTGGGTTTCTTGGGAGCTGGCTTTTTCATGAGTTACTTTAATTTTCTGCTTAATGTTGGGGCTGCCAATCATCCTGGCGACGGTTGAACAGCCGATCATCGATAGCAGATCATGCACCAGCTTGACAACCCGGAAAATACGACGCAGGCGGGAGGCGAATCCTCCGTCCCGGGAAAAAAGAGATTTACTCCCGGCCAAGCATCCCCCTAAATGCGCCCCTTTCTGGCCGGGGCAGTAGCTCAGTTGATAGAGCGCCTCGTTCGCAACGAGGAGGTCGCCGGTTTGAGCCCGGTCTGCTCCACCAGTTTTCGCCGCGGCGAAAGCTGCCTTCCGAAGGGTGGGCGAAGACCATCGCCGTCATGCGCGTGTTCGTGCGTTTGCTGCCGTCAGAGTGGACCGGCGCAAGGAGAGCCCAGAGACGGAGTTGACCACGGATGTCACGGATGGGAATCACCGCTTGACGTTATTAACGCATCGCGGTAATAACGTCCCATGATCAAGAGTTTCGCCTGCCGGGAAACAGCCGCAATCTGGGTGGAAAGGCCCTCGCGGCGGTTTCCTGCCAAGATCCAGCAGCGCGCACTCAATAAACTCGCTTTGCTCAACCGGGCGGCCCGTCTTGAAGATCTTCAGGTCCCGCCATCCAATCGTCTCGAAAAACTGGCGGGCGACCGCAAGGGGCAGTATTCTATCCGCATCAATCAACAATGGCGCCTCTGCTTCCGTTGGACCGGCACGGATGCAGGGGCCGTCGAAATCGTCGATTACCATTAGGCCATGACCACGCAACTCAGTTTCCCTCACCCGGGAGTTCTTCTCCGCCAGGAGTTTCTCGATCCCCTCAAGATCACCCCGTATCGGCTTGCCAGGGCCATCGGCGTTCCGCCGACGCGCATTGCCGAAATCCTCGCCGGCCGGCGGTCCGTTACGGCGGAGACAGGGCTGTTGCTCGATCGCTATTTCGGCCTGAGCGAAGGCTACTGGCTGGGCCTGCAGCACGATTATGACCTGCGCAAAGCCCGCCAATCCCTCGGCGCCAAGCTCGGGGCGGTAAAGCCGCTTGCCGCTGTTGCCGCATGAGATCGTCGACTACCACCAGGGAGCCACGCACCATTCAAAGACGTATCCCCGAAGATTGAGCGGAATTTGATTGTCCGACCGATTCGAACAAGATGTTCCGACTCCTGGCCCTACGCGACCGGCTTCAAGGTGATTGGGCTGCCCACTCCCCGGTATTTTTCAGGATGGCAGGTGAGCACCACAATTTGGAGCTGGGTCGATAGTGAGGCGAGAACGTCCAGGACGCGCTCGTGGCGGGCTGAATCCGTGTTTGCCAGCACGTCGTCGAGGATGACGACCTGGGGTTCATCGTTGGCGAGTTCCTGCGCGACGGCTATTCGAAGACAGAGAAGGAGTTGTTCTTTGGCCCCCTGAGAAAGACTTTCGAATGCGTAGACCTCTTCCCGGGTGCGGCCTATGCCGGCAATCTGCAGATTGGCGTCGAGGAAAACCTGTCGGGTGCCGGCGTCAGTGAGTTCGGCAAATGCAGTTGTCAGGCGCTGTTCGAGAGGCGTCAGGACCGCTTGAGTTGCGGCCTGTTTCCGGCGCTCTATGAGGTCGTGGGCGATGCGGGCGCACCAGCCCTTGGCGCGGGCGGCATCGCGGCGCAGGGTGGCGACGGACTTCTCTTCCTCAAGATCAGTTTCTCGGGAGTAGATTCCCTGGCCACCGAGCGTTTCGAGTTTTCCCTTTGCCTCATCGCGCTCGGTGCGGCTGGCCTGGAGGTCGCTGACGATCTGTTGGAGGGCCGCCGCGGCACGCCGGTTGCGGTCGGGGAGCTTCCCGAAATCGGGCGGGAGATTGCCCTCGGTCGCTTTGACGCGAGCCTCCGCTTGGACAAACGCGACCTGAGCTTCGGCTTTAGCAGCGTCCACACCCTGAGGATAGCGCCCGGTGAGATCGGAGATCTGGGTGCCAAGCGTATGTAGGCGAGTGCGATGTTCGTTGGCCCCTTGGGTAGTCAGTTGAAGCGCTTTGACCGCTTCACGTTCCTGCGCGCGGAGTTGGTCGAGGACCTTGTCGAAGGCCGCAAGCGTTTTCTCGGCCGCAGGGACGGCTTTGGCAAGCCGTGCCTCGGCAGCGTCGAGATCCGTGTTGCTTCGGGTTTTGTCGTCCTCTGTTGGACCGAGGGCGGCTGCCAGCACACTGGCCCTGCGAGATGCCTTGGCGGCGGCTTCGCGGAGGCCAGCGATGTCTTCGAAGTCGCCCAGACTGGTGACAAGCGTGGCGTTGGCGGCCTTAAGTTGGCTTTCAATTTCCTTGCGGGCGGCGAACNNACGGGCGGCTTCGACGGAGTTGACCCCAACGTCTCCAAGTGTGTCGCGCAACGCGGCCTCCTCCTGGCCGAGTTGGTCAACGGTGTCTTGCGCCTCCTTGGCACCTGAGCGAATGACGACGCGACCCCATCCTGCGAGCTGAAGATCGAGTGTTTGGGGACTGTGCAGTCTGACGGCTTTCTTGGCCGGGAGTGGAAGGTCGCGCTGTGCCGAGCCGTCCTGAACAACAGCGGAAGAGTCATTCTCGGGCGTTAGGTCTACAGTGAGGCCGAGCACTTGAAGTTGAGCGCGGATTGTGCGGACAAGCTCGTCCTGTTCTTCGATCTTGCGGAGTTTCGCGGCTGTCAGGGCAGGTAGTCCGATCTTCTTGGTTTCAAGAGAGGCAACTTCGCCGGCAGCAGTCTCTGCCTTCGCAAGCTGTCGAGCTAGCGCGGCCTCGTCGGACGAATACTGGCGCAGCTTGATTAGCGATCCGAGGCGGTCGAGTTCAGTGCGAGCGGCGTTAAGCTCGGATTCTTTTTCAGGCCGCTCCGCTTGGCGTGAGTCGAGATGGGCACGCAATTCTCTTAGCTGTTGCTCGGCGGTTCTTATGGCATCTTCTGCTTGCGCGAGAACGGCTTTTGCTGCGGTAGCGCTGGCGTTGTGCTGGGCTAACGTGTCGGCGTCGTGGGCCACCGCCGTCAGCCGCTCCTGCGCAGAGGCAAGGGATTGTTTGAGAGCGTCGAGCTCAATGCGGAGACGTTCGGCGTTCAGAGTCTGTTCGCGCAGTGCGGTGGCCGTGCGCTCGTTCTCCCCATGTTCCTTCTCTAATTGGGCTACGGCCGTTTCTGCCTTTCGGTAGCGCTCATGGGCGGAGTCGAGTTCGGCGCGAGTTTGGCGGAGGACTGCGAGGGCAGACTCGATAGCGGCAAGGTCCTTGTCGGCTGCGTCAAGAGGTCCGTTTGCTTTAGCCAGTCCTGTCGATGTGAAAACGATATCGGAAGCGCCGGCGAGACGTGCGCTTAGCTTCTCGATGACAGGATCAATTTCCACGCGGGCAAGGCGGGCTCGGATGCGTTGGCCGACCGCGGCGTCGTCAAGACTTGGCCATTCGGAGGGCTCTCCTTGCCGGGCCCAAAGGAATCCGAGAAAACCCCAGTGCTCGGGCTTAGTTGCCCCCTTGCCTGGAAGGGAAGATTGGAGCAGAGCCTGGACGCGCTGGTCGGCGGCATCGGAATCAGAAATTAGCTGCCAGGCTCCAGACTGCCACTGCTTAAGAAAGCTGCGCGGACCCTGCAGGAAGGTCTTTTCGATCCGGAAGCGGCCCACTCCTGTCTCAAATTCGACGGCAATCTGGGGAGCGAGGTCTGTGCCCGCCGGCTGGAGGCTCTTGATCTCGTCACCCTTTGTGGTGTGGCGGTCGAAGAGCGCGCGGGCGGCGGCGCGAATGCATGTAGATTTGCCCGATTCGTTCGGGGCCGCGAAGATGTTCAGTCCGGAAGTGAACGGCCCGATTCGAACGCGACTGCGGAGGGGGCCGACGTAGTTAAGCTCGATGGCGTGGAGGATCATCGTTGAACCTCCTGAATCGCTTGGAGCAACATCTGGCGGAGCTGGGCGAAGAATTCTGGCGTGAGCCGGGCGAGATCGATCCTCGATGGAGCGAGCAATTCCTGGGCTTCGGTCGACGTTAGGGTCGATGCAATGGCCGCCAGAGCCTCGGTGGTATTAGTCTGCGCAATGGGCATCGTGCCGGTTGCGAGAGTCTCTAGTCGGTCAATGTCGGCGAGAACCTGAGTGAAGAGGGGATGGCGGGCTTGGAGGTCGGCGAGTTCGGCTGTGCTTAAGGCGATGCGTGTACGGTCAATGATCTGGCCGACGAGGAACGAGGCCAGAGTCGGTTCTAGCCAGCTTCGAACAGCGGCGAAGTCGACTGGCGAGGCGGTACCCTCAAGGGTTAGCCGGATGACTGTGTGACTGGCACGAGGGGCGAGTTCTGCGAGCGCAGTCTCCACGGTGGCGCGGGAAGCCTGCTGAGAAATGAAGTCGAACGC
This sequence comes from Opitutia bacterium, assembly GCA_003157575.1. Classification (GTDB taxonomy): domain Bacteria; phylum Verrucomicrobiota; class Verrucomicrobiia; order Opitutales; family Opitutaceae; genus Fen-1467. The sequence goes on along the minus strand of PMKA01000064.1, from coordinate 3,675 downwards.
CAGCTGGCGCCAGGCGAGTGTGGCGACTGCCACCGGCTCAACATTGGGCAGCTGACCGTGGCCGGCGAGTTCAACAACAGCAACGCGGCCGCTGGCGTCGCTGCCGAAGCGGTCCGGCTCGGGCGTGCCGGGCATGACAATCCGGCCGCCATCGATATCGGCCAGCCAGTTGTGCCAATGGCCGACAGCGAGATAGTCGAGCCCGGCGCGTGAGGCGGCGTTAAGCGCGATCGGAAAATCGTTTGGCTGGTGTTTGGCCTCGATGGCGAGGGCTCCATGCGTGATGCCGATCTTGAGGGACTCGGCCGGAAGGCCGGCGGCCAAACCGGTCAATTTTTGGCTTGGGTCGGTTACGGAGAGCTTCTGGCGGATCGGTGAAGCCAGCAGGAACGTGTTGCCACCAAGGTCGGTAACGCCGTCCTCGGTTAGGATGTGAACATTCGGTGGACGATTTAGGAAGGCTTTACGCTGCCAAACGGAGTCAGGCCCGGTGCTGGGGTCGTGGTTACCCGGCAGAATATAAATCGGAAGCGCAGGATGGGCTCGGAACAGCCCAACGACGGCAGAGACCAGCGCTTCACCCACTTGGCTGTCTTCGAAAAGATCGCCGGCGATGAGGAACGCGTCGGCCTCGCGCTCCTCGGCCAGGGAGAGCGTCCGTTTAAGCGTTTCTACGCGAGCCTCGCGAAGGCGCGCCCCCGCAGACTCGAATTGCGAGAACCGCGCGCCGAGTTGCCAATCTGCTGAATGGACGAATCGGAACATCTTTCTTGAGAGAGAGGATTGGCTGTTGGGCGCGAACTTACCCCCGAGCTGACCATGAGGAAAACGAGGCCAGAGACGCACCCGAAATAGCACGGCCTCGGCGTTGTTGCTAGGAATTTCTACGTAACAACTTTGCGTCGCCCGATCTCACGGGGAAAGCTATACGATTGTGGCGAGAATCTCAGTCGCGGCCTTTTCGCGGTCCGATGACGTTGCAGACGGAGTCCCTGACGTCGTCGCGATAGCCGATGAACTCGGGAACGCGCGACAGAAACCGCTTTACGGTTCCTCCGGCGCGGGCTTGGGCGGGGGAGTCCGGCTGGCGACCGCCGCGGCATAGGCCTTCGTCTGGAAATCCATCACGAGCGAGGCGCCCTGGCCCTCCTTGCGAATGATCGCCTGGATCTGGCTCAGATGCGGCTGAAGAATCCAGCAGAGCTGCGCCCCTAGGTGGTAGTCCTCCGTCGACATTGGCGAGCGCTTGTTCGGCTCGTCCATGAGCTTGAGGTATTCGACGTAACGCACCTTCCACGTTGCCTCGTTGTTGGCCACGAAGACCGTCAGGTCGGCCATCTCCGGATCGACGATCCTTTGGACCGCCTTATATTTCGACTTGAGGTCGTCGTAGGCGGATTCGACGGACTCCGAGCGGCCCATCAAGGAGTGGGTCAGCTTGAAGAAGCGCAGACGGATGATCGCGCCCGCCTCGTCGACGGTCAGCTCCGCGCTGTCAAAGGAGCCCTTTTTGTCGGCGACCTTGTAGATGGTCCAGTCGTTCTCCTTGCGGCTTTCCAGGATGGAAACGCTGCCCGCGTCGAATTTCCCCTCCGGTTCGAAACCGTAGACGTCGTTGTTCCTGATGGTGTACTTTGCGACTTCCGCGTCGGCGCGCGCAGCGTAGTCCTTCGGCGCGCCGGAGTCGGGCGCCGTCTGGCAGGAACAGAGCAGGAAGAGCAATGCTGGAACAGGGATCCACTTCATGCCCGTCACCATGGGCCGCCCCGAACGGACTGGCAAGATCGATGCGGCGGCGGGCCGGAGCGGGCCAGGGGGGAAATCCCGGCAGGCGTCGCGCCCGGGTTTGCCCGGCCGCCGTGCGAACGGGGGGAATCGACGCCAGGCCGGGGATCCTCGTGGAGGCCGGGGCCGGGAAGGACGCGGACTACACCGTCTTTGCCAGTTCCTGCCAGAGCAGCGCGCTCATGCGCTGGCCGGCGGCGAAGCAGTCGAGATCGAACTTCTCGTTTGGCGAGTGAATGTTGTCATCCGGCAGCGAAAGCCCGAGCAGCAGCGTGTCAGCCCCCAGTATCCGCTTGAAATCGGACACGATCGGGATCGATCCCCCTTCGCGGATCAGCACCGGCTCATGGTGAAATGCGGTCTTCAACGCCCGGAGCGCGGCCTGGACTTTGGCGCCGGCGGGGTCGACGAGATACGGGGCGGCCCCATGCTCCGGGCTGATCTCGATGCGCACGGTGGGCGGACAGAGATGCTTCAGCCAGGCTGTCGTCGCACGCAGGATCTTGTCGGGCTGCTGGCCGGCCACCAGCCGCATCGTGATCTTCGCACGCGCCCAGGCCGGCACAATCGTCTTGCCCCCCTCGCCCTGGTAGCCGCCCGTCAGGCCGTTGATCTCGAAGGTCGGCCGCGCCGTGGTCCGCTCGGTCGAGGTGTATCCCTTCTCTCCATACAGCTTCGGCACCCCGAGAAACCGCCGGTAACCCTCCTCCGTGCCCGGCAGGCGCCGGAGCTGTTTCCGTTCGGCCGCGGAGAGCGGCGCGACGTCGTCGTAGAAGCCCGGCACCGTGATGCGGCCCCTGGCGTCGCGCATCCTTGCCAAAAGCTGGCACAGGGCCATTGCGGGGTTCTCCACCGATCCGCCGAAGAGGCCGGAGTGCAGGTCGCGGGAGGGGCCCCGGAGCGTGATTTCGAGCGAGGCGATGCCGCGCAGCGCGTAGGTGAGCGCCGGCAAATTTTTCGCGGGCATGCCGGTGTCGGAGATGACGACCCCGTCGCAGCGCAGCTCCCGGCGGCGCGCGCGGAGGAACGGAGTCAGGCTGGCGCTTCCCGTCTCCTCCTCGCCTTCGAGCACGAACGTCAGGTCGCACGGCAGCCCGGTGCCGGTCTTGAGATAGGCTTCAACCGCCTTGAGGTGTGCGAAGTGCTGGCCCTTGTTGTCGGCCGAGCCGCGGGCGACCAGGTCGCGTCCGCGGATGACAGGCTCGAACGGCGGCGACGTCCACAGCTCGAACGGTTCCGGAGGCTGCACGTCGTAATGGCCGTAGACGAGAAAATGCGGCCGGGTCCCCTCGCGGCGCGGCGTGCGCGCGAGCACGATCGGATGCCCGCGGGTGGGGCACACTTCGGCGCCGAGGCCGATCTGCCGGCAATGCTCCGCCAGCCAGTTGGCGCAGGCGTGGACGTCTGGCGTGTGCTGCGGCTGGGCCGAGACGCTGGGGAAATGCAGGAGCTCGCACAGTTCGTCAACAAAGCGAGGCTGGTTGGTCTTGAGGTAGTCGAAAACGGCTTTCATTGATGGTGACGGACGTTCTGCCGGCCGGCCGGAAGTGGCAAGCTTCCAGGAGGCTGTCGGACTTGCGTTCCGCCAGTAACCCGGATGTGTCGGCCTGCAGATTCGGCCCGCGGGGGGGNNCAGTCTGCATGCAGGCTGTAGAATAGAGTGCGATACATCCGGGCTAACCTTTGAGAACCTCTTCGATCGTTTGGGCCAGATTCACGATATCGTAGGGCTTCGACACCATGCCGCGGAAGCCGTGGGCGTGGTAGTTGGAAAGGACCAGATCGTTCGAGTAGCCGCTGGAGACGATTGCGCGCACGGAGGGATCGAGTTTCAGCAGCTCCTCCATGGCCTGGCGCCCGCCCATCCCGCCCGGCACGGTCAGGTCCAGG